>DATFUN010000397.1:0-3457 GCA_035260805.1 Myxococcales bacterium
TTCGACCACCGCCACCACGTCGGCGACGAGGGGATCGACTGCCGCTACTGCCACTCGAGCGTCGAGAAGTCGAATTTCGCCAGCGTTCCCGCAACCTCGGTGTGCCTCAACTGCCACTCGCAGGTGTGGAACAAGAGCCCCAAGCTCGCGCCCGTGCGGGAGAGCTTCTTCTCCGACCGGCCCATCGTTTGGAACAAGGTCAACAAGCTGCCGCATTTCGTCTACTTCAATCATTCGATCCACGTGAAGCAGGGCGTGGGCTGCGTCACCTGCCACGGACGCATCGATCAGATGGCGCAGGTGGAGAAGTGGGCGCCGCTCACCATGGGCTGGTGCCTGGACTGTCACCGGAACCCGGAGCGCTTCCTGCGGCCGCGAGAGGAGGTCACCAGCATGACCTTCACGCCCGGCAGCGAGAAGGAGCAGCTCGCAATGGGCGAGCGGCTCAAGACCGAATACCACGTGGCCACGCGAACGAGCTGCTCGACATGCCATCGCTGAAGTTGCCGATCGTCGGATCCCCGGGAGAGCAGTCCCCGCAGCCGCGCACGCAATGGCGCAGCCTGGAGGAGCGCGAGCGCGGCGTGACCCCTTCGGGCGAGTTCCCGCCGGGCGCCTCGGAGATCGGCGGCACCTCGCGGCGCGAGTTCGTCCAGTTGCTCGGCGCGTCGGCGGCGTTCGCGGGCGTGTCGGGATGCTTCAAGCAGCCGGCGGAGCAGATCCTGCCGTACACGCGCCAGCCCGAGAACATCGTCCCTGGCCGGCCTCTCCACTACGCGACAGCGTCGACGCTGGGAGGCCGGGCGACGGGGCTCCTGGTGACCGCCTTCGAGGGACGCCCCACCAAGATCGAAGGGAATCCCGAGCATCCCTCCAGCCTGGGCGCGACCGGCCTGTTCGAGCAGGCCGGAATCCTGCAGCTCTACGATCCGAACCGGGCGGCGGTGCTGCAGGAGAAGAACCGGCCGCGCTCCTGGCGCGAGTTCCTCGCCGCGCAGTACGCCCGCGCGAACGCGCTGCGGGCGAAAGACGGTGGGGCCGGCCTGCGCTTCTTGCTCGAGCCCGGCTCCTCCCCGCTGATCGGCGATCTGCGCGCGCGCATCCAGAAGCTGTTTCCGAACGCGCGGTTTCGCAGCTACACCGCCGTCTCCGAGGACGAGGCGGTGCGCGGCGCCCGGCTGGCGTTCGGCGCCGCATTGGAGACCCGCTTCGATCTCTCCAAGGCGCGCGTCATCGCCTGCCTCGAAGCAGACCCGCTCCATCCCTGGCCCGGATCGATCCCCGCCCTGCGGGGCTGGGCGGACAGGCGCGAGCCAGGCCCCGAGATGAACCGCCTGTACGCGGTGGAGTGCGCGCTTTCCGTCACCGGGATGAACGCGGACCACCGGCTGCGCATCCGCCCTTCGCAGCTCGTGCCGGTCGCGCTGGCGCTCGCCGCGAAGCTCGGTTCGGCGGGCGGCGCGCTCGCTTCTTTCGCGCCGCTCGGGGCCAAGGCGCGGCTGCAACCTGCGCAGCAGCGGTTCGTCGACGCGCTCGCTGCCGATCTCCGGCGCGCCGGACGGGAAGGCGTGGTCATGGCCGGCCCGCGCAGCCCCGCGCTGGTCCACGCGCTGGCGCACGCGATCAATTCCTCGCTCGGCAGCGAGGCAGTGCGTCACCAGAAGCCCTTGCTGCACGACGCGGAGGCCGGCGCGGAGGGATTGCGGGAGCTCGCCTCCGAGATCCGTTCGGGCGCGGTGGATACGCTGGTCGTCACCGCGGCGAATCCGCTCCACGGCGCTCCGTACGAGCTGAACCTCGCCAAGGCGTTCGATGCGGTCCCCAACTCGATCTACCGCGGCCTCTACCAGGACGAGACTGCCCAGCGCTGCGCCTGGTTCATCCCCGCCACGCACCCGCTCGAAGAGTGGGGAGACGCGCGCGCCCACGACGGCACGGTGACCTTCCTCCAGCCGCTGGTGCAGCCGCTCTTCAACGGCATCAGCGAAGCGCAGGTGCTCTCCGCCTTCCTGGGCGAGGGCGACAAGTCGCCGTATACCCAGCTCCGCGAGTACTGGCGCGCCGCGCGCGCCGACGCCGATCAGTCCTGGGAGAAGTGGATCTCCGACGGGTTCATCCGCGGCAGCGCGAGCCCCGCCGAATCGCCGCAGCTCCGCGTGGACGCGGTGGCCGCCGTGGCGCAGGCGGCGCGCCTCGAGGCCGGCACGCCCCGGCTCGAGCTGAACGTGGTGCCCGACTACCGGCTCTACGACGGCCGGTTCGCGAACAACACCTGGCTCCAGGAGACCCCGGACCCGGTCACCAAGCTGACCTGGGACAACGCGGCGCTGATGAGCGCCGCGACCGCCCGCGAGCTGGGCGTCGAGACGCGCGACGCGGTCGACCTCGGGCTGCAGGGTCCACCGGTGAAAGCGGCGGTGCTGGTGGTGCCCGGGCATGCCGACGGCGCGATCACCGTCGCGCTGGGGTACGGACGCAGCGGCAGCGAGCAGAACGCGGCCGGCGTCGGCTTCGACGTAGGTCCGCTGCGCCGCACGCAAGCGCCTTGGGGCGGCGCCGGGCTGACCGTCACCAAGCTCGGGCGGCGCCTTTCGCTGGCCATCACGCAGGAGCACTGGTCGATGGAGGGGCGCGATCCGGCGCTCGACATGGACCTGCGCGAGTACCAGGGACACGGCCGCGAGCGCATCGAGGAGGCCCGCGCGCCGGTCGCCACCATGCACACGCCCTGGGACTATTCGAAGGTCGCCTACAAGTGGGGCATGGCCATCGACCTTGCGCGCTGCACGGGCTGCAGCGCGTGCATGGTCGCCTGCCAGTCAGAGAACAACGTACCGGTGGTCGGCAAGACCAACGTCGAGAAATCGCGCGAGATGCACTGGCTGCGCCTCGACCGCTACTTCTCCGGAAGCGAGGAGGAGCCTCGTGCCACGACGCAGCCGATGCTGTGCGTGCACTGCGAGACAGCGCCCTGCGAGTACGTCTGCCCGGTGAACGCCACCGTCCACTCGGACGAGGGCCTCAACGAGATGGTCTACAACCGCTGCATCGGCACCCGGTACTGCTCGAACAACTGCCCGTACAAGGTGCGGCGCTTCAATTTCTTCAACTACACGTACAACCAGGACGACGTCGAGAAGCTGCGCAACAACCCGGACGTCACCGTGCGCAGCCGCGGCGTCATGGAGAAGTGCACGTATTGCGTGCAGCGCATCGAGCGCGCCCGGATCGACTCGCGCGTGCAGGAGCGCCCGATCGCCGAGAAGGAAGTGCAGACCGCCTGCCAGCAGGCCTGCCCGGCCCACGCGATCGTCTTCGGCAACCTGCACGACTCTTCGCAGGAGGTGACCAAGCGGCACGCCGACGAGCGCCACTACTTCGTGCTGAACGACGTCGGCACCCGCCCGCGCACCGCCTACCTCGCGCGCGTGCGCAATCCCAACCCGGAGCTGACGTA
>DATFUN010000398.1:0-16564 GCA_035260805.1 Myxococcales bacterium
GAGCCCGTGCAAGGTCAGCCAGCTCGCCGGCTCCACCGTCCCGAGCAGGCCGGCGCCGGCATCGAACCCGCCGGATCCCGCCGCCCGGCCCAGCGATCCGACCGGGAGCTTCAGGTCGAGCCGCGCCGCCACGCCCCAGCCAGGCGCCTCGGCCAGGGTGACCTGGTTGCGCAGGACCAGATCGCCCACCGCGAAGGCCGAGCCCCCGTCGAGCGCGAAGGCCCGGCCGCCGTCGTCGGCGAAGAGGAGATGGAGCTGGTTGCGCGGATAGTCGGCGCGCCGGAAGTTGAAGGCGCCGCTGAACGAGTGCCAGGCTTCGATGGGACGGTCGGTGTACCCGCCCCAGTGCATCGTGAGGCGCCCCTCCACGGCGGTGGAGAAACGGGCAAAGGCCGGGCCGAGCGCACGCGACCACGGCACGCGCCACCGCACCGCAAGGGAGTCCGCCTGCTCGTCCAGCTCCTGCGACGACGCGTGCGGTCCAGCCACGACGGCCATCGGCTCGTTCCAGGTATTGGCGATCGTGTAGCGCACGTCGAGCTCGGGCGAGGGAAGGCTGCGCGCGTCCGCGCCCGTCACCTCGAGGAACAGCTCGCGAAGGGGTCCTTGCGTCCGCAGTCCCAGCGGCGCGCGCGATTGCGCGCGGGCGGCGGCGGATGCGAGGAGGAAGGCGAGGAAGGCGCGGCGCACGCGCGCGGAGCGTATCCGAGAGCACGCCCGGCGGCGCGAGACTTTCAGCCGCGGAGCAAGAGCTGCGTGGGCCGGGGTAGGAGCCGGCGCACCATTCCGCGCACGGCCTCCAGGAGCGGCGGGCGCTTGCGGCCCGTCACCAGTCTCCCCCGCGATCCGGTGCCGGGGACGATTCGGGCAGGAATCCCGGCGACGGTGGCGCCGTCGGGCACGTCGGTCTCCACGACTGCGTTCGGGCCGATCGCCGCGTCGTTGCCGACGCGGATGGGCCCGACGATTTTCGCGCCCGGGCCGATCTGCACGCGATCGCCGATCCAGGGCGCGCCGGTCGAGGCCGCGATGGTCACGCCCTCGGACAGGTCGCAATCGCGGCCGATGTACGCGTCCGGGGCGACGCGGATCCCGCCCACCCGGCTGATGCGCAGCCCCCCGCCCACCTCGGCGGAGGGAGGGAGCGCCACGCGTGCCATGGTGCCGACGAGGAGCTCGAGCGGCTTGTGCGCGCAGACGGCCGGGAGGCGCAGCATCCGCGGCAGCCGGCGCACGGCGCGTCCCATGCGGTAAGTAAAGGCGACCCACGCTCCGGGGTCGGTGAGGATGTCGACGGGCCGTGCCCCGGCCCGCGCCAGGCGGTCGAGGTCGCGCCACAGATGGTCGATGAGATCCACGTTCCCCTCCCGTTCGAAAGTGGACCGCGAAGCCGTGCGCGCCAAGTGCACGGCCGACCTGCCAGGCGCATGGTCAGGATCGCATGAGGGTGTTGCATCTGGACGAGTTGGTATTGGCGGTCGACAAACCGGCGGGAATCCTGACGGTCCCCGGGCGGGGGCCGCCGGAAGGGGAGGCGCTCTCCGCGCAGGTACGCACGGTTGCGCCGGGCGCATTGCCGGTGCACCGGCTGGACCGGGACACGAGCGGAGTCGTGCTGTTCGGGCTCACCCCGGCGGCGCACCGGGCGCTCAACGCTGCGTTCGAGTCGAGGCGCGCGGAAAAGACGTACCTTGCGCTGGTCCGGGGAGATCTGGCTTCGCCTGCCCGCAGCGAGCTGCCGCTCGTCGAAGGACGGCGCGGCGCGATGCGCGTCGCGGAGCAAGGGGACTCGCGCGCCCGGCCGGCGCGGACCGACTTCGCTCCGCTGGAGCGGTTCGGCGCGGTGACCTGGTGCTCCTGCCGCCCCTTCACCGGCCGCACCCACCAGATCCGCGTCCACCTCGCCGCCCTCGGTCATCCGTTGCTGATCGATCCCCGGTATGGTGCGCCGGGGCCCGTTCTCCGCGGTGATCTGCATCCCGCTTGCGCCAGCCCGGAGACGGTCGCGCTGGCGCGCACTCCGCTGCACGCCGCGGCGCTCCGCTTGCCGCATCCCTCCGGGCGGGGCTACCTCCAAGTTCAAGCGCCGCTGCCCGAGGACCTCGCCGGATCGCTGGAGCTCCTCCGCGCGGCGCGGCGCGCCGGGGCGATCAACCCCTCCCGTGCACCAGGGTCTTCACGTCCGCCTTGAAGGCGACGCTGATCTTGTCGCCGCGGACTTCCTGGACGAGCCCGATGCCGAACACCGGATGCTCGAGGACGTCGTCGGCCTGGAAGCGCTCCTTCGCCGAGTAGCGCCGCGCGCGCGACACGTCCTTCTCGCGCAGCAGAGCCTCCCAGCTGGTCACCGCGGGACGGGTTGCCCGCTCGGACGCCGGCACCCACGAACCCTTGCGCGCCGGGGCGGAGGAGCCTCGGTAGTTGTGCTCGCCGCCGCAGGTGTTGCAGCGCACGCGCACCGGCTTCTTGCCGACCATGGCCAGGATGGTGTGGCCGAGCTCCATCTTGCAGCGGGTGCAGAAAGCGTCGATGTCGCCGCCGACGCGGTGTGCTTGTGCCATCCGGCGGACCCTATCCAGCGCAGCGCGGAAAGCCAACCGCCCTTTTGCTTGTTGTGGTTCCAGGCTGGGCTACAGTCCGGCTTGGGAGGCCACCAGTGTCCGAATCCGCCGCCGCCGCCCTGGGCGATTCCGCCCGCCGCGCCTCCGATCTGCGCGTCCGTCCCACCGAGGCGCGCATCGACGCACATGCGCTGAGCCACAACCTGCGCGAGGCGCGCCGCGCCGCGCCGCGCAGTCGCGTGATGGGCGTGGTGAAGGCGGACGGCTACGGGCACGGCGCGGCCATCGCGGCCAGGGCGTTCGTGGAGGCAGGCGCGGACTGGCTGGGCGTCGCGCTCGTCGAGGAGGGGCTCGCGCTGCGCAACCTGGACATCACCGCGCCGATCCTGGTCCTGGGCGGGCAGTACACGGAGTACGGCCTCCTGCTGCACCACCGGCTCACGCCGCTCGTCTACCGCGCGGAGATGATCGATCAGCTCGCGGCCGCGGCGCGGCAGCGGGGCGTCGTCGCGGAAGCCCACCTGAAGCTCGATACGGGCATGGGGCGTATCGGAGCGTTGCCACACGACTTGCCCGGGCTCATCGCCCACCTGCGCGGGCGGCCCGAGGTGCGCATCACCGGCCTCTGCTCGCACTTCGCCAACGCGGACCTGCGCGATCCGACGGCGACGCGCCTGGCAATGGAGCTGTTCGTCGAGGGACGCCGCGCGTTGCTCGACGCGGGCCAGCCGCTCCAGCTCAGCCACCTCGCGAACAGCGCGGCTACCCTCGACCTGCCCAGCTCGCACCACGACATGGTCCGCCCGGGCCTCATGCTGTACGGCGCGGTGCCGGCGCCCCGCTTCGCTGGGTTGGCCGACCTGAAGCCCGCCATGAGCTGGGTGACGGGCATCTCGCATCTCAAGCACGTGCCGGCGGGCACTCCCATCTCCTACGGCCACCGCTGGACCGCGCGCCGCGAGAGCCTGATCGCCACGCTGCCGGTAGGGTACGCGGACGGCTACCGCCGCAGCCTGACGAACAAGGCGGAGGTGCTGCTCGGCGGCCGGCGCGTCAGGCAGGTGGGTACGGTGTGCATGGACATGATGATGATCGACGCCACCGACGTCCCCAACGTCCGCCTGGGCGACGAGGTGGTGCTCGTGGGCGAGCAGGGTGGCGAGCGCATCACGGCTCAGGAGCTGGCGGACCTCTGCGACACGATCCCGTACGAGCTCTTCTGCGCGATCGGCTCCCGCGTCCCCCGCGTCCCGACCTAGCCGCGTGAAACGCTTTGGGCTGTTCAACGGCTGGCGCGGCGTGAGGTCGTGGGGAAGGCGGTGCGGACGGCGGAGAGGACGGCTTCGCGGTCCTGGGGGGAGAGGCCGCTGCGGGAAAGGGCGGCGCGGAGCTGGTCATCGCTGCGCACGGCCAGCTGCAGGTAGTCGGGGCTGCCGGGCGCCTTGCGCAGAAGCTCCTCTCCGCGGGCTCGTTCGCCAGGGACGGCGTGCGCAAGCGTCAGCGCGTAGAAGGAGAGATCCCAGCGCTCGTTCTCGGTCAGCGCCTCGCCGAAGGACGGCATCGCCGTACCAGGCACGCCGTACGTCGCGGCGGCGAAGACGCGCTGCGGGCTCAGCCGCGAGACCTCCGGTTTGGACGAGAACGCCACCGGCCGGGTGGGCAGCGCGAGCCGCTCGGGGGCAGGAGGCGTTCCGCCGGCGCCGTGGCAGGCGGCGCAGGCCTGTCGGTAGAGCCGCTGCCCGCGGCGCAAATCCGGCTGGCTGCGGGGCAGCAAGGCCAGCTCGAATCGCTGGGCGATCCGCGCCGCGATGCGCTGCGCTTCGGCAATCACTCCGGGCGGCGGGGCCCGCGCCTCGACGCGCCCTCCGAGCGCGTCCAGCTCGCGGGCGAGATCCTCGGCGGCGAGTGCCCGCAGCTCCTCGGCGGCTTCGCGCACGAATTGGCCTTGCTCGGCGAGCTCTGGCGGGGAAAGGATCTCGCCGCGCGGACCCACGGCTGCCGCGTAATCGCCGGCCACGTAGGACACCAGGGCCGCCGCGCGGCCCGCGCGCTCCCGCGCCGCCGGATCGGCGGTGGCGAGGAGCAAGAGGGCGACCAATCCCGTCATGCGGTCGAGGCTGCGCACCCCCGGCCGGCGCGGCAACGCGGCCGTCGTACATGCAACAAAATTGGCACGTCCTGCCTGCTAAAGTGCACCCCGCCGTCCGCAGGCGCGAACTCGGAAGCTCGCATGCGGCCCGATCTCGGAGTAGAAAGCGCGCGCATGGCAGAGCCCACCACCTCGTCGCACCCGGCGCGGCCGCCGCCGTGGATGAAGCCGCTGCGCGCGCCTGTCGAGATGCTGGGCGAGCTGACCCTCTTCTTCGCGCAGTCCATCGCCGCCGTCTTCCGGCCGCCCTACCGCATCGGCCTGCTCTTCGCCCAGCTGGAGTTCATGGCGTACGGGTCGCTCTTCGTCGTCGGCCTGACCGGCCTCTTCACCGGGATGGTGCTGTCGCTGCAGACCGTCTACGCGTTCGGGCTCTTCAACGCTCAATCGCTGGTGGGCGCCACGGTCGAGCTGTCGCTCGCCCGCGAGCTGGCCCCGGTGTTCACTTGCATCGTCTTGGTGGCGCGGGTGGGAAGCGCGGTGGCCACCGAGCTGGGCACGATGCGCGTCACCGAACAGATCGATGCGCTCGAGACCATGGCCGTGGACCCGATCAACTACCTGGTCGTGCCGCGCATCGTGGCCGCCCTCCTGGCCGCGCCGGTCCTGGCGATGTTGTTCAACGTCATCGCGATGACCGGCGCATACGGGGTGGCGGTCTTCCTGAAGGACCTGTCCCCAGGGACATTCCTGAATCGAATCCAGTACCTGGTCGAGGTGAAGGACATCACCGACGGCCTGGGCAAGTCGGCCGTGATCGGATTCGTGGTCACCCTCATCGCCGCCTTCCGGGGCTATCGCGCCGAGGGAGGCGCGCGCGGTGTGGGTATCGCTACCACCCAGGCCGTGGTGGGCGGGCTCGTGGCCATCTTCGCCATCGACTACGTCTATACAGCGATCACCTTGTCGAATCCGCAGCCGCGCGGAGGCCTGGGCGGATGACCCAGCCCATGATCGAGGTGCGGGACCTGTGGAAATCGTTCGGCGGCAACCAAGTGCTCAAAGGGGTGAATCTGGCGGTCTTGCCTGGGACGACCGCTGTCATCCTCGGGGGGTCGGGGAGCGGCAAGACGGTGCTGATGAAGCACATCATGGGGCTGTTCAAGCCGGACCGCGGAGAAGTGATCGTGGACGGCGAGAACATCACGCGCATGGATCGGCGCGAGCTGTCGCACTTCCGCACCCGGATGGGGATGGTGTTCCAGAGCTCGGCGCTGTTCGACTCCCTCAGCGTGTTCGAGAACGTCGCCTTCCCCCTGCGCGAGCACACCAAGCTTCCCGAGCAAGAGATCGCGGCGCGCGTGAAGGAGAAGCTCGCGGTGGTGGAGCTGTACGGGGTCGAGCAGAAGTTCCCGGCCGAGCTGTCCGGCGGCATGCGCAAGCGCGTGGCGCTGGCGCGCGCGATCGTGCGCGAGCCGAAGCTGGTGCTCTACGACGAGCCCACCACCGGCCTCGATCCGCTCACCACCGAAAGCGTGGACGAGATGATCATCGGCGCCCGGGAGAAGCTGGGCGTGACCAGCGTGGTCATCAGCCACGACATCGGGTCCACCTTCCACATCGCCGACCACGTCGCCATGCTGCACGACGGCCGCATCGTCGAGGAAGGACCGCCGGACAAGGTGCGCCACAGCCAGGAGCCGCACACGCGGCATTTCCTCGCTACCTGGTTCGGGCGGGCATAGGATCGCGACGGTGCAATCTTTCTGGACACCCCTGCGGGTCGGTCTGGTGGTTGCCGCCGGCGCGGTCGCGTTCGCGCTCGCCCTCTACTTCATCGGCGCCAGCCTCGGGCGCGACGGGGGCTACCGCGTCTACGCCATGTTCGACGACGCGACCGGCCTCGGGGCGCGGTCGCGCGTGCAGATCGCCGGCATCCCGGTGGGCCAGGTGGACCGGATCGAGCTGGACCAGGCCACCGCGCGGGCGAAGGTCTGGCTGAAGATCAAGCAGCAATACCCGCTGCACCGGAACGCGACCATCACCAAGCGGTCGGAGAGCATCCTCGGCGACTTCCTCCTCGATCTGACTCCGGGGACGCCCGATCAGCCCCTGCTCAAGGACGGCGACGAGATCCGGAACGTCGTCCGCCAGCCGGGGATGAACGAGGTCTTCAACCAGCTCTCCAAGATCGCGGGCGACATCGGCGTGGTGACCGAGAACCTGCGCAAGACGCTCGGGGGCGAGAACGGCGAGAACAACCTCCGCACCATCGTCGAGAACCTGACCCGCATCACCGAGGGGATCGAGGGAATCATCGACCGCAGCCAGTCGCGGGTGGACGAGATCCTCGGCAACGTGCAGTCGTTCACCGGCAACCTGCGCGACATCGGCCTGGGCGGCGAGGAGGACGTCCTCGCCATCCTCAAGAACACGCGCGAGGCGACCGCGGAGGCGCGGGACATCCTGAGGACGGTCGGCAACGTGGTCGGGTCGCAGGACACCGGCGAGCTGAAGAAGAGCGTCGGCAGCGTCCGCTCGAGCATGGAGAAGCTGGACGCCTCGCTCGCCAACGTCCGCGAGATCACCGAGAAGATCAACAAGGGCGAAGGCACCATCGGGCGCTTGGTCAACGACGACAAGCTGGCGAGGAATCTGGAGAAGACCACCTCGTCGCTCAACGACGTGTTCGCAGGGCTGGGGCAGCTCAAGATCGAGCTGCAGGAGCGGAACGAGTTCCTCCTCGGCTGCACCGGGATCACCGCGTGCGATGCGCGAGCCGCGCCAGCCAGCGGCAATGCCTTCGTGGACTATTCGTACAATCCCTGGAGCAAGAATTACTTCTCCATCCGCCTCATCCCCAGGCCGGACAAGTGGTACGGGTTCGAGCTGATCGACGATCCGCGCGGATTGGTGAAGCGGCTTCAGGTGCAGAACACGCTCATCAATCCGCCCGGGCCCAACCAGTTCTTCCCGTTCAGCTACACGCAGATCACCACCGAGCGGCAGCTCAAGTTCAGCGCGTATATCGCCAAGCGGTATGGCCCGATCAGCGGCCGCTTCGGCATCCTGGAGAACACCGGCGGTTTCGGGATCAAGCTGTACCTGCTCAACGATGCGCTCATCCTCTCCGGGGACGCGTTCGAGTTCGCCAACCCGCTCAAGCAGCATCCCCGCATCAAGGTTTACGCCGACTACCGGTTCCTCGATCACCTGTTCGTCACGGCGGGGGCCGACGACCTCGTCAACGGGCGGGAGTTCGACACCGAGCATCCGACGCGCATCGTGAGCGGGCGCGACTATTTCGTCGGCGCCGGCTTCTACTTCAACGACGACGACATCAAGCTGCTGATCAGCGCCTTGCCGTTCCGGTTCTAGCCGCCGCCAGGGCGGCGCTACGCTCTCCAGCGCGCGGCTATTGTGGAATCCATTCCGGCTTGGTACTAAGCCGCCCCTCACAGGAGCGGACATGGCCGTCGAGCGCACCCTCAGCATCCTGAAGCCGGATGCCCTGCAGTCCGGCGTCATCGGAAAGATCCTCACCAAGTTCGAGGAAGCGGGTCTCAAGCCCGTGGCGATGAAGATGCTGCAACTGACCCAGAAGCAGGCGGAGGGCTTCTACGCCGTCCACCGGGAGAGGCCGTTCTTCAAGAGCCTGGTGCAGTACATGACCAGCGGCCCGGTCGTCGTGCAGGTGCTCGAGGGCGAGAACGCGGTGGCCCGCAACCGCGAGGTGATGGGCGCGACCAACCCGGCCAACGCGGCCGAGGGGACCATCCGCAAGCTGTTCGCGAAGAGCATCGAGGCGAACTCGGTGCACGGATCCGATTCGCCCGAGAACGCCCGCACCGAGATCGCCTTCTTCTTCGCGCCCGCCGACCTGGTCCGGTACGACTGGAAGAAGTAGCCGGGGGAGCGCCGGTCCGCCCGCCCGGAGTCGGGGCGCAAGCCGGGTCGGGGCCTGTTAGACTGGTCCGACCGTGGTTCCGACCTGGCAATGGGTGAGCCTGTTCCTCGGGCTGCTCCTGTCCGCGTTCTTCTCCTCCGCCGAGACCGCGCTCACCGCGCTGGGCGAGGCGCGGGTGCGCCGCCTGATCGAGACCGGCGGCTGGCGCGGCGCGGCGCTCAAGCTGTGGCACCGGCACCCGGACCGCATCCTCTCCACGCTCCTGTTGGGGAGCACGCTCGTCAACGTGGGGCTGGGCTCGTTGACGGCCGTCATCGCGCACGACCTGGGCGTCGACAGCAAGCTGGCGATCGTCACCGGCCTGACGACCGTGATGATCCTCGTCTTCGGAGAGATCACCCCCAAGACCTTCGCCAAGCGGCACGCGAGCGGCGCGGCGCTCGCGCTGATTCCGGCGGTGGTCGTCTTCTACTGGCTGCTGTGGCCGTTCGCCTGGCTGTTCGTGCAGATCCCGCGGGGAATCGCGCGCGCCATCGGCCTGGGCGAGCCCGCCGCCGAATCGGTGACCTCGCAGGAGCTGGAGTACCTGATCGAGCAGGGCGCCCGGCACGGTTCGCTCGACGAGACGAAGGAGCAGCTCCTCAGCTCGGTGCTCGCCTTCACCGAAGTGTTGGTGAAGGAGATCATGATCCCGCGCACGCAGGTCGTCGCGCTGGAGGAGAGCGCCAGCTTCGACGAGGTGATGAAGCTCGTCGGGGAGACCGAGCTGTCGCGCATCCCGGTCTACCGGAGCTCGCTCGACGAGGTGGTGGGCGTGCTCTACGTGAAGCTCCTGCTCATCGACATGCGCAAGGGGATCGACCCCGCCAGGTTCCAGCTCGCGAAGTACCTGCGGCCGCCCTTCTTCGTCCCGGAAGTGATGAAGGTGTCCAAGCTCCTCAAGGAGATGCAGCGGCGCAAGACCCACCTCGCCATCGTGGTGGACGAGTTCGGCGGGACCAGCGGCATCGTCACGCTGGAGGACGTGGTCGAGGAGATCGTCGGCGAGATCCACGACGAGTCCGACGTCGAGGAGAAGCGGATCAAGGTGCTCGCCGACGGCGTGGTGCTGGCCGACGGCTCGGTGCCGCTGCGCGAGGTAGAGGAGCATCTGGGGGTCGAGTTCCCCGAGGGCGGGGACTATGAGACGCTGGGCGGCTTTCTCACCGCCACGGCCGGGCGCGTGCCTCCTCCGGGCTCGCTGGTGGTGTGGGGCGGCCTCACCTTCACGGTGAAGCAGGCCGACGACCGGCGCGTCTTGAAGGTGGAGATCGCGCGGAAGCCGGAGAACAAACCGCCGCTCGCGGTGGGCCCGGCGGCGGAGAAGTCGCGGGAGAAGGTCCACTGACCATGGCTGCGGCGGCGAACGCGCCGGACCTGCGCTCCGCCTCGCTGGAGGAGCTGGGCATGCTGGTGGAGCGGATGGGCGAGAAGCCCTTCCGCGCCCGCCAGCTGTTCCGCTGGGTCCACCACAGGGGCGTCGCGTCGCTCGACCAGATGACCGACCTGCCGCGCGCGTTCCGCGAGCGGCTGGCCAGCGAGGCGCGCCTGACTACGCTGGCGGTGGACGCGGTGCAGCGGTCGTCGGACGGGACCCGCAAGTACCGGCTGCGCACCGAGGACGGGAAGTTCATCGAGGCGGTCTACATGCCCGAAGAGCCCGGTCCCGACGCCTTCGACCCGGAGGCGGACGAGGAGGAGGAGCCCGGGCGCAAGCGGGTGCGGCGGACGCTCTGCGTGTCCACCCAGGTCGGCTGCGCCATGGGGTGCGGCTTCTGTATGACCGCGACGATGGGGCTCGTGCGCAACTTGACGCCCGGCGAGATCGCCGACCAGGTCTACCGGGTGAACGCGGACCTCCGGGACGTTCCAGGAATGGACCCTCAACGGCCGCTCACCAATCTCGTCTACATGGGAATGGGCGAGCCGCTGCACAACTACGTGAACGTGAAGCGGTCGCTGGACCTCTTGCTCCACCCGGAGGGAGCGAACTTCAGCCACCGCCACGTCACCGTGAGCACCTCGGGGCTGGTGCCGAACATCCAGCGCCTCGGGGAAGAGACGCGGGTCAAGCTGGCCGTGTCGCTGAATGCCACCACCGACGAGCAGCGGGCCCAGCTCATGCCGGTGGACAAGAAGTGGAACATCGCGGCGCTGATCGACGCCTGCCGCAAGTTCCCGATGAAGTACGGGCGCCGCATCACCTTCGAGTACGTGCTGCTCAAGGGCGTGAACGACACCGATGCCGACGCCCGCCGGCTGGCCGACCTGCTCGCCGGGCTTCCGGCCAAGGTGAACCTCATCCCGTACAACGAGAACCCGGGCCTGGGGTTCGGCGATCCGGGCGCCGAGCGGGTCCAGGCCTTCCGCCGCATCCTGGAAGGCCGCGGGTTTGCCGCGATGGTCCGCAAGAACCGCGGCCGCGACATCTCCGCCGCCTGCGGCCAACTCGCCATCTCCGGCCAGAAAGACCTTCCCATCCGCCTCGGAGTACGAGCCTGAAAAGCATTACCTGTGAAGCAGTTGACCAGACCAGTGGCGTTGTGAGAAAGGCGCGCGGCGTGGCGAGGCCGATTCTGGGAGTGATTGGGGGGTCGGGGCTGTATGACCTGCCCGGGCTGACCGGCGTGCGCCGGGAGCGGATCGTCACGCCCTTCGGGGAGCCCAGCGACGAGTACCTGATTGGCAAGCTGGGCGAACAGGAGATGGTCTTCCTGCCCCGCCACGGGAAGGGGCACCGCCTCTCGCCCACCGAGGTGAACTCTCGCGCGAACCTGCATGGGATGAAGCAGCTCGGGGTGACGCGGCTCATCTCGGTCAGCGCGGTGGGCTCGATGCGCGAGGAGATCGCCCCCGGCGAGCTGGTGCTGGTCGACCAGTTCATCGACCGCACCGTGGCGCGGCCGCGCTCGTTCTTCGGCGGCGGGGTGGTGGCACACGTGGCTTTCAGCGATCCGGTCTGCCCGCAGCTCCACGCGCACCTCCGGGCGGCGGCGCTCGCCACCGGCGCCAATGCCCACGAGGACGGCACTTACGTCTGCATCGAGGGGCCGCAGTTCTCCACCCGCGCGGAGAGCCTGCTCTACCGGAGCTGGGGCGTGGACGTGATCGGCATGACCGCCATGCCCGAGGCGCGGCTCGCCCGCGAAGCGCAGATCTGCTACGCGACGCTCGCGCTCGCGACCGACTACGATTCCTGGTACGAGGGCCACGCCGCGGTGACCGTGCAGCAGGTGATCGAGACGATGCAGCGCAACGTCTCCGCCGCGCGCGAGGTGGTCCGCGCGGCGGCGCAGGCGGCCGGCGCGCTGGCCGAGCAGACTTGTGGTTGCGGGCGCGCGCTGGAGAACGCGGTGATCACCGCGCGCGAGGCGATGCCGGCCGAGGCGTTGCAGCGCCTCAAGCTGCTGCTCGGGAGCTGACGGATGCTGCTGGTGGTGGGAAGCGTGGCGCTCGACTCGGTCGAGACGCCGTTCGGGGCCCGCGAGGAGGCGCTAGGCGGGAGCGCCACCTTCTTCTCGGCCGCCGCGAGCCTGCTCGCGCCCGTGCACGTGGTGGGGGTGGTCGGAGACGACTTCCCGCTCGCGCAGCTCGAGTTCCTCCGCGCCCGCGGCGTGGACCTCGACGGGCTGGAGCGGATCCCCGGGCGGACCTTCCGCTGGAAGGGACGCTACGGCTACGACCTGAACGCGGCCCAGACGCTGGATACCCAGCTCAACGTGTTCGAGCATTTCGAGCCGCGCCTGGACGCGCAGGCCCGGCAGGCGGAGCGGATCTTCCTGGGCAACATCGACCCCGAGCTGCAGCTGCGCGTGCTCCACCAGGTGGAGCGGCCGCGGCTCGTCTGCGCGGACACCATGAACTACTGGATCTCCTCCAAGCGGGAGCGCCTGCTCGAGCTCCTGCCGCGCGTGGACGTCTTGATGGTGAACGACGCGGAGGCGCGCCAGCTC
Source organism: Myxococcales bacterium (assembly GCA_035260805.1). GTDB lineage: Bacteria > Myxococcota > Myxococcia > Myxococcales > 40CM-4-68-19 > VBKO01. The sequence continues at coordinate 12,550 of DATFUN010000398.1, forward strand.
GCCGGCGAATCGAACGTGATGAAGGCGGCAGCCGCGATCGAGCGGATGGGCGCGCGCGCCGTATGCATCAAGCGCGGGGAGTACGGCGCGCTGCTCGTCTCCGGCGACGAGGCGTTCTTCTCGCCCGCCTACCCGCTGGTCAACGTGGTCGATCCGACCGGCGCTGGAGACAGTTTCGCGGGCGGCTTCCTCGGCCTGCTCGACCGCACCGGCGGATCCGACTTGATCGCGCTGCGCCAGGCGGTGGTGATGGGCTGCACGATGGCCTCGTTCACCGTGGAGGCCTTCTCCCTGGACCGTCTGCGCGATCTGACGCTTTCGGAGGTGCGCTCCCGGTTCGACGCCTTCCGCACGCTGACCGAATACGAAGCGTTGCACGCGTCAATCTCTTGACGCCCCGCGTGCCTTGAAGTCAGGCCCCCTCCGGTGTACTGAGGGCGCCGGCCCGATGCGGACCGCCATCCTCACCGACGTGCACGCGAACATCGAGGCTCTCGCGGCGTGCATCGCCGCTGCGGAGCGCGAGAAGGTCGACCGCTTCGTTTGCCTGGGCGATACGGTCGGTTACGGGGCGAATCCCAATGAGGCCTGCGACCTCATCCGCGCGCGGTGCCAGTTCGCCGTGCTGGGCAACCACGACGCGGCGGTCGCTGGCCGGATGGACTACAGCTACTACTACGCCGCGGCGCGCGAGGTTCTCGACTGGACGGCGCTGCATCTGTCCCCCGAGAACATGGCCTGGCTGCAGACGCTGCCCTACAGCAAGCAGGAGGGCAGCGTCCTCTGGGGTCACGCCAGCCCGCGGGACCCGGCCGCCTTCGAGTACGTGTTCGCCCTCGAGCAGGCCGAAGACCTGGTCTTGCGGTCGCCCGGCGACCTTCCCCACCTCACCTTCATCGGACACTCGCACCTGCAGCGCGCCTTCCAGCTCCTGCCAAGGGTGAAGGACGTGTTCGACGAGCGGCTGCGCATCGAGGATGGCAACAAGTACCTGTGCAGCATCGGCAGCTGCGGGCAGCCGCGCGACTACGACCCGCGCGCCTGCTACGGGATCTGGGACGACGAGGACAAGGTGGTCGAGTTCCGGCGCGTCCCCTATGACGCCGAGAAGACGGCGCGCAAGATCCTCGAGGCGGGGCTCTCGCACCACTTCGCGCGGCGGCTGCTCCATGGCGTCTGAGTTCCCGCGACACCTCCTCGACATCGAGTCGCTGCGGCGAGATCAGATCGAGGAGGTGCTCGGGCTCGCCGCCCGCTTCAAGCGCGAGCGGGCGGCGGCGCGCGCCGGGAAGGCGCGCGCACCCAGGCACCAGGTCCTGCCGGGCCGCATCGTGGTGACGCTCTTCTTCGAGGCCTCGACGCGCACGCGCAGCTCCTTCGAGGTGGCGGCGCACGCCCTGGGCGCCGACGTGCTCAGCTTCCAGAAGGACGCTTCCAGCGTGATCAAGGGCGAGTCCCTCCAGGACACCGTCCGCAACCTGGAGGCGATCGGGGCCGACGTGCTGGTGGTGCGCCATCCCGCCGCGGGAGCGCCGCGAGCGGTCGCGCGGGCCGTCCGCGCGAGCGTGATCAACGCCGGGGACGGCGCGCACGAGCACCCGACCCAGGCCTTGCTCGACGCCCTCACGCTGCGCGAGAAGCTGGGATCGCTGGAAGGCAAAGTGATCTCCATCGTGGGGGACATCGCGCACAGCCGCGTGGCGCGATCGAACGTCTACTGCCTCTCGAAGCTCGGGGCCCGCGTGCGGGTCGCCGGGCCCGGCACGCTTCTGCCGGCGGGCGTGGAAAAGCTGGGGTGCGAGGTCGCGCGCACCCTGCCGGATGCGCTCCGGGACGCGGACGCGGTGATGATGCTGCGCATCCAGCAGGAGCGGATCGCGGACGCGCGCATCCCGGGGACGCGCGATTACGCGCGCGTCTGGGGCCTCAACGCGCGCACGCTGGAGCTGTTGCCGCCCCGGGCGGTGGTGCTGCACCCCGGGCCCGTCAACCGCGGGGTCGAGCTGTCGAGCGAGGTGATGGACGGCGAGCGCAGCCTGGTGATGGACCAGGTGGACAGCGGCGTCGCCGTGCGCATGGCCACCCTCGCGCTCTGCCTGGGGGCGGCATGATCTTCCTGGAAGGTGGCAGGGTGGTGGACCCGGCGACCCGCACCGACGGCGTGCGCACCGTCATCCTCGATGGAGGTCGCATCAAGGAGGTCCGGGAGCAGGTGGTCTCGCCTGGAGAGCGTTCCGCCAACGAGGTGGTCGATTGCCGCGGGCTCCTGGTGTTGCCCGGGCTGGTCGACCTCCACGTCCACCTGCGGGAGCCCGGCGAAGAAGGGAAGGAGACGATCGCCACCGGGACGCGCGCGGCGGCGGCCGGCGGCATTACCACCATGGTCGCCATGCCCAATACCAAGCCCGTGTGCGATAGCGCTTCGGTCGCCCGCTTCGTGCTGGCTCGGGCGAAAGAAGCGGGCTACGCGCGCGTGCTGCCCGCCGGCGCGATCACCCGCGGCTCGCTGGGCGAGTCGCTGAGCGACATGGCCGAGCTGAAGGAGGCCGGCTGCGTGTGCCTGACCGACGACGGCCGGCCGGTCATGTCGGCCGGGGTGATGCGCCGGGCGCTCGAGTACGCCCGCGACCTCGGGCTGCCGGTGATGGTCCATGCGGAGGACCTGACGCTCACCGGGCCGGGCTGCATGAACGAGGGACCGGTCGCCACTCGGCTGGGACTGCCCGGGATTCCGGCGGCCGCCGAAGTGGCCATGGTCCAGCGCGATGTTCTCCTCGCGGAGATGACCGGCGCCCACCTGCACGTCGCCCACGTCAGCGCCGCCGGCACGGTGCGCGCCATCCGGGAGGCGAAGGCGCGGGGCGTCCGCGTCACAGCCGAAGCGACGCCGCACCACTTCACCCTGACCGACGAGGCGGTGGCGGGAGCGCCGGCCTCGGTGCCGGCTTTCCGGCAGGACGATGCGCCGCCGGTCGAGCCCTACGACACGCACGCCAAGATGTCGCCGCCGCTGCGCGGCGAGAGCGACCGCCAGGCCATCGTCGGCGCGCTCTCCGACGGAGTCATCGACGCAATCGCGACCGACCACGCTCCGCACGGGCCGTTGGAGAAGGACCTCGAGTTCGAGCGCGCCGCGAACGGCGTGATCGGCCTCGAGACCTCGCTGGCGCTGACGCTGGCCCTGGTGCGGGCGGGCGACCTGGCCCTGCCCCGGGCGGTGGAGCGGCTGTCGAGCGGACCCGCGCGGTGCTTCGGGCTTCCCTACGGCACGCTGGCGGCTGGCGCGCCCGCCGACGTCATCCTGGTGGACGCCGAGCGGGCATGGAAGGTGGATCCCCAGAGGTTCCACTCGCGGAGCCGGAACAGCCCGTTCGCAGGCTGGACGTTGCGCGGGCGCGTGATACGCACGTATCTGGAGGGGCGGCTGGTGCACAGGAGCGAAGAATGAAGAAGGCCACGCTGGCGCTCGCCTGCGGCGAGACGTTCGAGGGGTTAGCCTGCGGCGCCGACGGCGAGGCGCAGGGCGAGGTGGTCTTCAACACCAGCCACACGGGCTACCAGGAGATCCTGACCGACCCATCGTACGCGGGGCAACTGGTCACCTTCACTGTCGCCGAGCTGGGCAATTACGGCATCCATCACGGCGACGAGCAGGCCGATTCGCCCCAGGTGGCCGGGTTCATCGCGCGGCGCGTGTCGCGAGAGCCCTCCAACTGGCGTTCGGACGAGGCGCTGCCCGCGTGGCTCGCGCGGCACGGAGTGGTGGGTATCGAGGGAATCGACACGAGGCGGCTTGTGCGCGTGCTGCGCAGCTCGGGCGCGCAGCAGGGGATCATCGATTCGTCGGGCGCGTCCGCGCCGGCGCTCGTCGAGCGCGCGCGGCGGCTGCCGGGCATGGAGGGGCAGGACCTGGCGAGCAAGGTGTCTTGCAAGAAGCCCTACGATTGGACGCAAGGGGTCTCTGGCCGCGAGCCCCAGCCGTCCCGTCACGACTTGGTGGTGGTCGACTACGGCG
>DATFUN010000399.1:0-2065 GCA_035260805.1 Myxococcales bacterium
GCCGAGCTGCGGGAAGCGACGCAGGGCATGTCGCGCTCGGCGGCGCACCGCGAGGTGACGCGGCTCGTCCGCCTGGCCATCGAAGCGCTGCGCGACGGCACCCCGCCGCCGCAAATCGCGCGCGCCGCCGCAGGCCGCACGCTCCTCGGAGAGCACGGATGAAGCTGCTCGTCACCGGCGCCACCGGCTTCCTCGGCGGCGCGCTGGTGCCGCTCCTCGTCGAGGAGGGGCACCAGGTGCGCGTGCTCGCCCGCGGCGGCGCTCCCGACGCCGAGGCGCTCGGCTGCGAGCTGGTGAGCGGCGACGTCCGCGATCCGGAGACGGTGCGGCGCGCGCTCGACGGGCGCGAAGGCCTCTATCATCTGGCGGGGCTCGTCTCGCGCGACCCGCGCGACGCGCACAAGATGTACGAGCTGCACGTGACCGGCACGCGCGTGCTGCTGGCCGAGGCGGAGCGCGCCGGGGTCGGCCGCGTCGTGCTCGCCTCCTCCTCCGGAACCATCGGCGTCTCGCAGGTCCGCCGGGTGGCCACCGAGGAAGACGACTACCCGATCGAGACGGTCGGCCGCTGGCCGTACTACCTGAGCAAGATCTACGAGGAGAAGATCGCCATCGAGGCGGCGCGCCGGCGGTTGCCGGTGGTGATCCTGAACCCCTCGCTGCTCCTGGGTCCCGGCGACGCGCGGCTCTCCTCGACGCAGGACGTCTACCGCTTCCTGCTCGGCCGCATCCCGGCCATGCCGCGCGGCGGAATCAGCTTCGTGGACGTGCGCGACGCCGCCCGGGCGTTCGTGGCGGCGCTGACCCGCGGGAACGTGGGCGAGCGGCACCTGCTCGGCGCGGCCAACTGGGACTTCACCGAGTTCTTCGGCCGGCTCTCCCGGCTGGCCAGGGCGCCGCCACCTGCTCTGCGGCTGCCCAGCGCGGTGAAGGTCGCCGCGGCCCACCTGATGGAGACGTGGGCGCACCGCCGCGGGCGCGAGCCCGACCTGCCTGCCGCCGACGTGGAGATGGGCGAGCACTGGTTCTTCATCGACTCGTCGAAGGCGGAGCGCCTGCTGGGGTTCGCTCCGCGGGATCCGATGGAGACCCTGGCGGAGACGATCTCCTACGTGCGCGAGCGCTTTCTTCCGCGGGAGGCGCGCGCATAAAGGAAGCACCATGCTGCTCTACCTGGCGCGGCACGCGCAGACCGCATCCTCGGCCGTCGACTCGTTCAACGGCCGGGGCGAGCTGCCGCTCACCGAGCGCGGGCGCGAGCAGGCGCTCAAGCTGGGCGAGCGGCTCTCGGCCGTCCGCTTCGCAGCGGTGGTGCGCTCCCCGCTCGGGCGGACGCGCGAGACCGCGGAGCTCGTCGCGCCGGGTCTGCCCCACGTGGTGATGGAGGAGCTGACCGAGATCGATTTCGGCGCGTGGGAGGGGCTCACGCCGGAGGAGGCGCGAGCGCGGGACCCGCGGCTCTACGATGCCTGGCTCGCGGATCCCGCCGCCGTCGCGCCCCCGGGCGGAGAGACCGCGGCGCAGGTGGCCGAGCGCGCCCTCGCCGCGCTGCGAAGCATCGAAAAGGCGTTCGACAAGACGGGCAAGCCGGTGCTGGGCATCTCGCACAAGGCGACGCTGCGCATCCTGGGCGCCTCGCTCACCGAGGCGCCGGTCCGCCTGTACCGCAAGCGCTGGCCCCAGGACGAGTGCGCGCTGAACCTGATCGAGCTGCGCAAGGACAAGGAGCCCTTTCTGCGCCTCTGGAACGACACCGCGCACCTGGGCCCCGACCCGGGCGCGACCACCCGCGGCGGGAAGTGATCCCGCGCTAGTCGCCGCCGATAGGGCGGCGCTACGCTTTTCATTCCGCGGACCTCATGGCATGCACTCTAGGCCCGGCGCTGGAACAGCGAGGCGCAGTCCTCCTTGCGCGCGCCCCGCGCGTCGGCCACCGCGAACTGGGCTGGTTTTCCGGCGGGGCTCGCGTCGTACATCGAAGCGGAGCCGTACTCGCCGCGCTTGCTCAGGGCATAGAAGGTGATCCCGAAGGTGGGGCGGCCCCGCGCGTCGAGCAGGCGCTTCT
>DATFUN010000400.1:0-5842 GCA_035260805.1 Myxococcales bacterium
CGGCGAGATCGGCGGAGGAGAGGAAGAGGACGCCGCCGCGTGGATCGAGGCCAACTACCGCAAGCCGGTCGTCGGGTTCATCGCCGGGGCGACCGCCCCTCCGGGCAAGCGCATGGGTCACGCCGGAGCGATCATCTCGGGCGGGAAGGGGACGGCGAAGGACAAGATCGCCGCGCTGCAGGCGGCGGGCGTGCACATCGCCCCCGGTCCTCACCTGCTGGGAAAGACGTTGCAGCAGGTCCTGCGGAAGTGACCGGCGCGCCGGCCGCCCTCGAAGCGACCGGGCTTCGCAAGATCTATCGCGGACGCGGCGGCGGTCGGGTCGTCGCGGTGGACGGACTTACCTTCGCGGTCCGGCCGGGCGAGGTGGTGGGCCTTCTCGGCCCGAACGGCGCCGGCAAGACCACCGCCATGCAGCTCGCGCTTCGGCTCCTGGAGCCCGACGCCGGCGAGGTGCGTCTGTTCGGACGCGATCCCGAGCTGCTCGAGGTGCGGCGCCGGATCGGCTACGCGCCAGACGCGCCGCTCTTCCCGCGCCGGCTCACCGGCCTCCAGATCCTGGCCCTGCACGCGGAGTTGCTCGGGTTCCGGCGCGCCGCCGCGAGGGATCGGGCCGAGAGATTCGCGGAGCAGGCCGGCTTCGCCGAGCCAGCGCGGCGTCCGGCGGGGACGTACTCCCGCGGGCAGGCGCAGCGTCTCGGGCTCGCGCTGGCGCTCATCGGCGACCCCGACCTCTTGTTGCTCGACGAGCCCACGGCGGGGCTCGATCCGGCTGGCGTGGCCGCGATGCGGGAGCTGCTCGTCTCGCTGCGCGGCCGCGGAGCTGCGGTGCTGCTGAACTCGCATCTGCTCAGCGAGGTGGAGCGGGTCTGCGACCGCGTCCTCTTCATCAAGGAAGGGCGGCTGCTGCGCACGCACGACGTCCGCGCGGGGGGAACGCGCGTGGAGGTCCGCCTGGCGAACGCCGCGCAGGTTTCAGCGCGGCTCGTAGAGGAGATCCCCGGCGGCGTCCTGGACGGCGATCGTCTCCGGGTGCCCGTCGCCTCGGAGGAAGCGGTGCCTGCGCTGGTGCGGCGGATGGTCGAGGCGGGCGCCGAGGTGCTGGAGGTCCGCCTCGGCGGCGCGGAGCTGGAGCAGCTCTACTTGCAGATCGTGGAGGGCCGGGCATGATCTCCTGGCCCGTCGCGCGCGCGGCTGCCCGCGAGAAGCTGCGCTCGCCTGGCATCCGGGTCGTCGGCGCGTGCTTCGTGGCCGCGGCGGCGCTGGGCGGGCGGGCGGGCGCGGTGAGCGAGACATTCGGCGGGTTCGGCATCGCCTTCTTGCTGGTGCTGACGCTGGCGCTCGGGGCGGGGCTCCTCTCGGACGAGCTGGACTCGGGCCACGCGCAGCTGGTCCTGCTGCGGCCGATCACGCGGGCCGCCTGGCTCGGCGGCCGCCTGGTCGGCGCGGGCATCGCGCTGGCCGCCCTCACCGCAGGCGCGTGGGCCGCCGCGGCGGTCGCCTCGCTCGGCAGCGGCCACGCGCTCTCGCTTTCCGCCCTCGCGATCCTTCCGCTCGCCGTTCTCTGGGGATTCGCGTGGCTCTCGGTGCTTGCCGCGCTGGGAGTGATCCTTCCGAGCTGGACCAATGCCGGCGCGCTGATCCTCGGGGCGATCGCGTGGGCAACCCTGCGAGGCACCTTGCCGGGCGTGCTCGGCCATCCCGAATGGGGCGCGGCCGCGGCGGAGCTGAGCAAGTACCTCGGTCCGCAGGACCCGTTCGCGCCGGCCGAAGGCCGCGGCGCGCTCGGCCCCGCCCTCTACGACCTGTGCTGGGTGTTCTTCGCCTGGCTCGTGGCCGTCCTCCTCTTCAACCGGCGCGAGCTGGCCCGGAGGCGCGCATGACCCAGCGGGCGATCCCCCGCCTGCTGCCCGCGCTGCTTCTGGCCTCGCTGTCGGCCTGGATGGCCTGGCGGCTGCTGGCTTGACTCGAAGGACGCGTTCGGGTACACAGCCCCGCTTTTCCAAGGGAGCCAAACGATGTCCGTCAAGCTGCGCCTGGCGCGCCGGGGCGCGAAGAAGGCGCCGTTCTACCACGTGGTCGCGACCGACTCGCGCAACCCGCGCGACGGCAAGTTCACCGAGGAAGTGGGCACCTACGACCCGAACACCAAGCCCGCCCGCGTGAACCTCAAGACCGACCGCATCGAGCACTGGCTGAAGCTCGGGGCGCAACCGTCCAGCACCGTGGCGCAGCTGATCAAGCGCGCCCGCAAGCCGGCGGAGCAGCCGAAGCGGTAGCCGCAGGTCTGACGATGGACGAGCGGCCGCCGGCGCAGCAGCTCCTGCCCGTCGGGCGTGTCGCGCGCGCGCATGGCGTGCGCGGGCGCATCGTGCTGGTGCCATACAACGCGGAATCCGATGCGCTGACCCATCTCGGAGCTCTCTGGCTGCGGACCGGCGAAAGCGAGCCGCGCCGGTACGAAATCGCGCGGGCGGAACGCGCCAACCAGGGGTATCTGGTCGCCCTGCGAGGCATCGACGACCGGGACGCGGCGGACGCCCTGCGCGGCACCGAGGCGCTGGTCGAACGGGAAGCGTTGCCGGAACCGGGAGAAGGCGAAGTGTACGCGGCCGATCTGCTCGGTTACGCAGTGGACGACCAGTCGGGCGCGCCGCGAGGCGAGGTGGTGGGGCTCCTGACCGCTGGGCCGCAGGAGCTGCTCCGGGTGCGCAATGCGGGGAGGGAGTCCTTGGTTCCCTTCGCTCTGGTCAAGGAGATCGACGAGGCGCGCCGGCGGATCGTGATCGAGGTTCCGGAAGGCCTGTTCGAGCTGGAGGAGTAAGTGGAAGTCGCAGTCCTGACCCTGTTTCCCCGCATGGTGGCGGGGCCGCTCGGCGAGAGCCTCCTGGGCAAGGCCCAGGAAAAGGGGCTCCTGCGCGCCCGGGTGGTGGACGTCCGCGACTTCGCCTCCGGCAAGCACCGCGTGACCGACGACGTGCCGTACGGCGGCGGGGCCGGCATGGTCATGAAGCCGGAGCCGCTGGTGCTGGCGATCGAGGCGGCCCGGGCCGAGCTGCCGGGGGCTCACGTGGTGCTGCTCTCTCCGCAGGGGGCGCGCTTCGACCAGCGCAAGGCGGAGGAGCTGTCGGCGCGCGGGAAGCTGGTGCTGGTCTGCGGGCGCTACGAGGGAGTCGACGAGCGGATCCTCTCCTACGTGGACGAGGAGGTCTCCCTGGGCGACTTCGTCCTCCAGGGGGGAGAGGTCGCGGCCCTGGCGATCATCGAAGCCGCGGCGCGCCTGGTCCCTGGCGTCCTGGGCAACGAGGAGAGCGCGGCCAGCGAGTCCTTCGCGGGCGAGATGCTGCTGGAGGGGCCGCAATACACCCGGCCTCCGGAGTTCCGCGGGGCGCGTGTGCCAGCGGCGCTGCTCAGCGGGGACCACGCCCGCATCGCGCGCTGGCGCAGGCGGCAGGCGCTCCTGCGCACGCGGGACCGGCGCCCCGACCTGTTCGAGAAGCTGCGGCTCACACCCGACGACCTGCGGCTGATCGAGCGAGAAGAAGCTTGACGATTCCTTGGTTTTCAGAGAGCACTGGTACACTCTACAAAAGGCGAGTCCGAAGGAGCGGTGCGAAGATGCGCGCGAAGGCGATCGAGCTGGTGGAAGAGAAGAACGTGAAGGCCGAGGCCCGCGGCCAGGTGCCGGCGTTCCGGGTCGGCGACACGGTGCGGGTGCACACGAAGATCAGCGAAGGCGACAAGGAGCGGATCCAGATCTTCGAGGGCGTGGTCATCCGCAGGAAGCGCGGGCACCTGAGCTCCACCTTCACCGTGCGCAAGGTGTCGTATGGCGTGGGTGTCGAGCGCATCTTCCCGGTCTACTCGCCCCGGATCGACAAGATCGAGATCATCGCCAGCGGACAGGTGAGGCGCGCGCGCCTGTTCTACCTGCGCGAGCTGCAGGGCAAGGCGGCGCGGCTCAAGAGCGCCGACGAAAGCGCCGCGCAGTAACTCACCGGGGGCGAAGGCCACGTGCAGCTCACCGAGCTGCTCTACCAGCGGGTGAAGGATCTCGGTGCGCAGGGGCAGATCGCCCTGCGGCCCGGATACGTGGCCGTGGTCTCCCGGGCCGCCTCGCTGCGCAGCGCGCTGGTCGCCGCGCTCTTCCCCGGCCCGGACGACCTGCGGCGCCTGGTCGACGGCGAGGGACCCACCCGGGTCGGGCTGGGACTCGTCTCCGGAGACGGCACTCCCTACCGGCTGCTCCGCGAGCTGGGCGGCGCGCGGCAGCTGCAGCGCTTCGACGCCGCGGGGAAGAAGTTCTCCACGCTGTCGCAGGACAACCTGGAGATCGAGTCGTTCCTGCGGGTCGAGTGCGGCCTGCCGGCCGCCGACAACTACTTCAGCTTCTTCGTGCTCGAGTCCAACGAGCTGCCCTCGTCGCGCGCCCGCGGCGCCGCGGGCCCCGACCCGGTGGTGGACGGCGCCAAGGTGCAGGCGCTCAAGCAGGAGCTGGAGCAGACCCGGCGCTACGAGGGTGTGCAGGACCGCCTCTTCAAGGTGCAGCAGCGGCTCTACGAGCTGGGCGAGCTCGCCCGGCGGTTCCGCGAGGCGCAGGACACGCTCAACTCCATCCAGGCCGAGCTGGCCCGCTCGCCCTGGACCCCCGAGCAGATGAAGGAGCTCTCGGCCCGCGCGGGCCGCGCCAAGGAAGACTCGAAGCGGCGTGACGACGCATTGGCGGAGCTCAGCTACAAGCGCCAGCGGGCCATCCAGACCACTCCTCCGCCGGCGGAGTCGCTGTGGGGCAACCTCTGGTTCGTCGGGGGGCTGCTCCTCGGCATCGGCATCGACGCGCTCGCGGTGTGGCTGCGCAATCCTCCGATCGCGTTCGCCGGCCTGGTCCCCTTCTTCGCCGCCCTGGTCGCGCTGCTGCGCTGGATCCAGGTCGACGAGGCGGACAAGGACGCCGCCACCTACCTCAAGGACCTCAAGGAGCGCGAGCAGGCGGTGCACCGCCTCTACAACGAGGAGCAGGCGCTGCTGAAGAACGCCATGAAGGCGGCGCACGTCGACTCGGCCTCGGACCTGGTCCAGCTCTTCGAGGAGCGCGAGAAGGTGATCCGCTCCCGCGAGGACGCGCGCGGGCAGGTCGAAGAGCTGCGCAAGCACCCGGACCTGGCGCGCGTTCCCATCGAGACACCGCTGCTGGAGGAGGAGAAGCGGAAGCTGGAGGCGGAGGTCTCCGCGCAAGGCTTCGCCCGTCCGATCGGCGAGATCGAGGTCGATCTCCGGCATGCCATGGGCCTGGGCGGCGCGCGCTCGGGAGGCACGCTGGTGCCCGAGCCGGAGGTGCCGCAGAACCTGGTCGACAAGGCGGCCGAGCTGCTCAACCTCTCGGCGGACGAGGTCTGGGAAGCGATCGGGCAGCGGCTCTCGGCCTATCTCGCCGCGCTCACCGACAAGCGCATCGTCTCCAGCACTACCGACGAGAAACGCCACTGGGTCCTGTCGAACGCGGACGGGCGCGGCGGCCCGTACCACGGCCTCCCGCTGCAGTTGAAGGATCTCGCCTACGCGGCGCTGCGCCTCGCGCTGCTCGAGCGGGTGGCGACCTACAAGCGGCTGCCGGTGGTGGTCGACGATGCGTTCTCGGCCCTGGAGCCGGCCAAGCGGGCGCTGATTGCCAAGATGCTCAAGGGCATCGCCGCGCAGACCCAGATCATCCACCGCGTTCCGGAGGAGCCGCCCCAGGGGACCGCCGACCTGGTGGTGCAGCCGTGAGCACCGCGCGCCAGCGCTTGGGCGATCTGGGCGAGAAGGCTGCCGAGGAGCTGCTGGCCAGGAGCGGCTACCGCAT
>DATFUN010000401.1:0-3858 GCA_035260805.1 Myxococcales bacterium
CTTGCGTTCATGAAGAACAGGTTTCGCGACCGCGTGCATGACATGCACCTGCCGTCGCTCGGCCGGCTGCCTCGGGTCAGAAGGCCCAACGTTCCCGTCGCGTCGCCAAGACCGGGAAAGCAGGCGAAGTCCCACGCCATCGGGATGTCGTGCGACACAGCCGAAGGCGGCGTGCTCACGAGCCCTGCGCACTGGGACGGCGGAGGACTCGCGGGCGCGCTCTTCTCGAAGTTCGCCCAGACCGTGACGTCGCCCTTCACCGTCACGCTGCACGCGCCGGGGCCGCTGCACCCTCCGCCCCAGCCGACGAAGACGGAGCCCGCGCCTGCTTCCTGGGACAGGTCGACGGTCGTCCCGATCGTCGCGGCCACGCTGCAGGCGCCCGGGCAATCGATCGACCCCTGCTGCGAGCGAACGCGCCCGCTGCCCTGACCGGTCAGCGCAACCGCCACCACCGCCGTGGTCGGGACCGACGAGCCGCCGGAGGGGCCCCCCGATCCCCCACCACCACCGCCACCGACCACGAGACCGGATCCCTGACCACAGCCGAGCAACAGCGCCGTCGCAACGGCCGCCCCCCCGATCGCCCGCATGTGCAACCCCCCATCGACAAAGGTTGGCGCGGGAAGGCTGGGCGGCAACGGCGCCGCTGCGCTTTTCCAGAGCGGCGTGCTAGACGCAGCGCCGATGTCCGATGCGCCCGCCAAGCGGCTTCCCGATCCCGGCCTGGTTCCGCCGGCCGTCACCGGCGTGCTGCGCACCTTGCGCGGCGCGAACAAGCAGGCGTGGCTTGCGGGGGGCGCCGTGCGCGATCTGCTGCGCATCGCGGAGGGCGAGAAGCTCACGCCTCCGCAGGACTTCGACGTGGCCACCGACGCGCTCCCGGAAGAAGTGCAGCGCCTGTTCCCGCGCACCGCGCCCACCGGCATCGCGCACGGCACGGTCACCGTGCTGGCCGACGAGGAGCACCAGGTGGAGGTGACCACCTTCCGCGGCGAAGGGCCGTACCTGGACGGCCGCCGCCCCAGCTCGGTCGTCTTCCTCGGCGACATCGAGGGCGATCTCGCCCGGCGCGATTTCACCGTGAACGCGATGGCGTGGGACCCTCTGGCGGGGGAGCTGCGCGACCCGTTCGGCGGCGCTCGCGATCTGCGCCGGGGACTCCTCCGCGCCGTCGGCGAGCCGCTGGATCGGTTCCGCGAGGATGGCCTGCGGCCGCTGCGCGCGGTCCGCTTCGCCAGCACGCTGCGGCTCGCGCTCGACCGGCGTACGGAGCGCGCGATCCCGCAGGCGCTGGACGTGTTCGCCAAGGTCGCCTGGGAGCGCGTGCGCGAGGAGCTGACCAAGCTTCTCGTGCGCGGCGATCCGGCGAGCCGGGGCATCCGGCTGCTGCGTCGCACCGGCCTTCTGGCGCGCATCATTCCGGAGCTGTTGGAGGGCGTCCGCTTCGAGCAGAACCAGTACCACGCATACGACGTGTTCCGGCACACGCTGCGCGCGGTGGACTTCGCGCCGCGCGACCTGACGGTCCGCCTGGCGGCGCTGCTGCACGACGTCGCGAAGCCGCGCAGCGCGCAGCCGCCCGAGCCGCGGGGCGAGCACACCTTCTACAAGCACGAGGTGATCGGCGCGGAGATGACGCGGGAGATCCTGCTGCGCCTGCGCTACCCGAATCGCGAGGCGGAGCGGGTCGCGCTGCTCGTCCGGGAGCACAACTGGCACTACCTCCCCGAATGGAGCGACGCCACCGTGCGGCGGACCATCGCCCGCATCGGCCCCGACGCGCTGCCTGCCCTGTGGCAGCTCCGGCAGTCCGATCTGCGCGCGCGAGGAAGGCTGGTCGAGGAGGGACTCGAGAACCAGCGGCAGCTCGAGGCGCGCTTCGAGGCGGAGCTGCTCAGGGCCGCGGCGCTCAAGGTCACCGACCTCGCCATCGGGGGCGAGGAGGTGATGTCCGTCACGGGAATTGCGCCCGGCAAGCGTGTGGGTCAAATCCTCACCGCACTGCTCGATCGCGTACTGGACGATCCGGATCTGAACACGCGAGAAGCCCTGATGCGCCTTGCGTCGGAGCTGGCTCGATCTCCATCCACAGGAAATCCACAGGGCTGATCAGACGAGCTTCCCTCTGGATGCCCCTTCGACGGAAGCCCGCTTTATTTCGCATTGCGGCATGAACATCCGGTCCGGTAAAAGTGTCCATCTGTCGGGGAGATCAGTCGAGTGGTCATGAGGCGGGAGCGAAGGCGGGCAGATCGGCCTGGGAATGCCGACGTTGTGGCATTGGGCGGCGAAGGCCCTGTGGAAAACGTGTGGACAGCGGAGCAACCGGCCGCCGTCCAGACGCAAGACGGCGACCGGAAGACGGCCGGCCGAACGTCTTCCCGGATGACCGGGCGGGTGGTAAACTGCACGCCTGAAGAAGTGTGCTCCGGCCGCGCAGCGCGACCGTCTTTGGGACGCTCATCGATGGCCGATCCAGCACTGCAGACCACACCACGGATCCTCTACATCGAGGACAACCCGGAGAGCCGGGCGCTGGTGCGCAGCGTGCTCGAGCCGCGCGGCTTCGACGTGCTGGAGGCCTCCGACGGCATCGCCGGCATCGACCTCGCCATCGCCGCCCACCCGGACCTCATCCTCTGCGACATCCAGCTGCCCGGCATCGACGGCTACGAGACGGCCACCCGCCTGCGCTCCTACAAGGGGTTGGACGGCTGTCCGATCGTGGTGCTGACGAGCCACGGAGATCGCGGGCTCTCCCTGTCCATCGGGTGCGACGGGTACATCGAGAAGCCCATCGACGTGGCGAAGTTCCCCCAGCAGCTCCGCGCCTTCCTCAAGGGGAAGCGCGAGAAGGTGCCCGGGCCGGAGGAGCGGCGGTACCTGCGCGAATACAGCCAGTCGCTGGTCGAGCGGCTCGAGGCCACCGTGCGCGAGCTGACCGCGGCCAACACCCGGCTTCGCGCGGCCGCCCGCAGCAAGAACGAGTTCATGCAGAACCTGTCGCACGAGATGGCCACCCCGCTGACCCCGATCGTCGGCTATCTGAAAATCCTGCGCGGCGGAAAAGCCGGGGTGCTCAGCGATCAGCAGCAGAAGATCCTCGAGTCGATCGCCACCGCCTCCGAGCGGCTCTCGCGCACCATCGACAACCTCGTCGACTTCGCCACGCTCGAGGGCGGGGGACAGGCCATCCACCGCGAGGACTTCGAGGTGGGCGGGCTGATCTCGCCGGTGTTCGAGGAGGAGCGCAGCAAGGCGAAGAGCCGCCGCATCCACCTCGAGGTGCGGGTCGAGACGCAGGACAAGGGGTTCGGGGACGTGCGCAAGCTGCGGCAGGCGGTCTCCAACCTGATCGACAACGCGATCAAGTTCAGCCCGCACGGCAGCGACATCCTGGTGCGCGCCTCCAGCGATCCGACGCGGCTCCTGTTCGAGGTCTACGACCAGGGCGAAGGGTTCTTGCCCGGCGAAGCCGACCGGGTATTCGAGCCCTTCTTCCATGCCGACCGCGTGGGCGAGGAGCGCGCCCCCGGCGCAGGGCTGGGGCTTCCCGTCGCCAAGCAGATCGTCGAGGCGCACGGGGGGCACATCTGGCTGGAGAGCCCGCCCAAGACGCAAGCGGAGGGGCCGCACCACTTCTCCGGAGCCAAGGTCGCCTTCTGGATCCCGGCGAAGAACCAGGCGCCCAAGCAGGACGTCGCCCCGCAGCCGCTGTTCGCGCTGGTGGGCCCCGAGGGCGGGACCTCCTAGGTCCCCTTCTGCTAGGTTCGCGGACCATGCTTTCCGTCGTCGCCATGTCCGGGGGGGTCGATTCCTCCGCAGCCGCCGCGCTGATGGCGGAACGGCGGGGCT
>DATFUN010000402.1:0-5001 GCA_035260805.1 Myxococcales bacterium
AGCTCGCCGTCGTTCCCGGCGAATCGGAGCCGCCCCCGCCGATCGCGCCTGCGCAGCCACTCGACGCTGGCCTGGCAGACGCCGCAATCGGCGTCGTACACGACGAGCAGCGGATCCATGCCCTGAGGATAACCCTGCGCCGGCGCCGCTACAGGCCGCCTTCGGCGGGGTACGCCTCCAGGCCGTGCTCGGCGCGGTCGAGCCCGATGAGCTCGTCTTCGGGTTTGGAGCGGACGCCGACCAGCTTGTCGCAGATCTTGAACGTGGCGTACGCGGCGGGCAGACCGTACACGAGGAGCGCGAGGAACCCGCAGATCTGGATGCCGAGGGTGGGGATGCTCGTCCCGCCTTGCATCTCGCCGCCGGGATGGACCCAGTCCGGCGGCAGGACGCCCCACCAGAAGAGCTGCCCGTAGATCCCCGCCATCAGGCCGCCGATCACGCCCGAGGCGAGGTGGCAGGCGATGGTGCCGATCGCGTCGTCGATCCTGAGCGTGCGCTCGACCCACCGGAACGTGTACGGGAACTGGAAGCCGGCCACGAGGCCCACCAACAGACCGTAGCCTGGCGGAGCGAATCCGACGCAGCTGCAGATCGCCACCAACCCGCCGAGCAGCCCGTTTGCCAGCACCAGCGGATCCGCGGCGCGGTGCAGCCGATAGCCTGCGATCAGCGCGCCCAGGGTGCCGCCAGCGCCGGCCAGCGCGGTGGTGACCATCACCCACCAGATGTCCGAGAAGAGGTAGTCGGCGAGGTACAGCCCGCGCGCGCCGGCGCCCTTGCCCAGGACCGGGTGCGCCGCGGCGTTGGCGACCACCGAGCCGCCGTTGAAGCCGAACCAGCAGAAGGCGAGCAGCAGGGCCGCGAAGACGGTGAGCAGCACGTTGTGCGCGGGGATGGCGACCGGGGCGCCGTCGCGCCGGTAGCGGCCCAGGCGCGGTCCGACGTACCAGCCGCCCACCAGCCCGACGAGCCCGCCCAGGGCGTGCACTCCGGTGGAGCCCGCATAGTCCGTGTAGGGCGCCCAGAAATGCGTGCCGGTCGCGTCCGCCGTCACGCCGTACGCGATCAGCTTCTTGCCCAGCGCGCTACCGACTTCGGGAGTGAAGAGCCGGTCCATCGCCTGCACCACCCAGCCGTGCGGATCGAGCAGAGGCGATCCCCCCAGCCCACCCCAGATGAGGAACCCGAAGATCGGGTAGACGATCCCCGCGTACAGCGCCGCGAAGAGCAAGTACCCCTTGAACTTGAATCGCTCGCTGAAAACGGTGCCGGGGATTGCGGTCGAGGTGATGCAGAAGGTGAGCGACCCGAAGAAGTTGGAGACGTACACGTCGGGCGCGGCGTTGAAGTGCCAGGGCACCCAGGAGGCGGCGGCCCCGGCCCAGCCGACGTAGCCGGTGATGGTGTCTTCGACGTTCGCGAGCAGCGTACCCGTGCCGCGCTGGTGAATGAGATAGCAGAGCGGCCACGCGAACGCCTTGATGGCGAATCCCACCAGCCAGAAGCAGAAGGTCGCGATGGCGGTGTGGGCCAGGACCTTTGCTCCCACGTGCGCGGCGTTCTTCGCGCGGACCGACCCGGCTTCGAGCAGCAGGAAGCCGCACTGCATGAGGAAGATGATCGCGAAGCACAGGGCCCACCAGCAGACGGCCACGACCGTGGCGAGGTGGGCGAACTGCTCCTGTGAAACGGGCGGCGCCGCGGCGGCCAGCAGGCCGAATTGCACCATCGTGTGTATTCCTCCTCGCCTTTACCGTAGCAGCAGAAGAAGCGCCGCGTCATCCGTCCGGAGGGCAGGCAACCTCGTGTTAGGATTCCGACATGGTTCCGGAGAAGTACTCGCTCGCGGCCGTGGCCCGGCACCTGCTCGCGCTGTTCGAGGTGCGCCGGCCGGGAATCGCCCGGTGGGACGCCGAGGCGCAGGAGCGCTTCCGCGGGGAAGCCGACGCGGCCCTGCGGCAGATGGAGCAGCAATGCCGCGAGCTGGGGGTGGACGATCCGCCTCACTGGCAGCGCGCGCGGTCGGTGGTGAACGACGCGTTGCTGCCAAGGTACGGGCGCCTGGCCGAGGCTGAGAACGCGGCGGCTGCGCGCGACTACGGCATGTGGCGAGGCGGTGACCTGGTCGCGCGCGCCGCCTTCGCGCTCTGCGGCCTTGTGCTCGGAGCCATCGCGGTCGCCGTGCCCTGGATTCCGGTGCAGGAGAAATGGGTCCCCTGGGCCCTGTTCGTGCTCGGGCCCTTCCTTCCCGACGCTTACGCCTGGTGGTATCGGCGCCAGTACCACAAGCGCCTCGAGGCGCTGGTGGCCGACCTGGCGCGCGAAGGAGCGACGCTCGAGGCGTACCGGCCATTGTCGGAAGTGCAGCACAGCCTGGGTCTCCGTGCCGACGGCACGGAGGTGCCCGCAACGGATGCGAAGGTCGCCGCGCCGCGCGCGCCGACGAAGGGGTAGGCATGGCGTTCGCGATTCCCAGGATCGCTTTTCCGAAGCCCGGTGAGCCCGGCGCGGGCCCCAGCCGCGCGGTGTGGCTGGTCGGCTCGACTCTCGTGCTCGTGCTGATTGGCTACAACTCGTGCACCACCTACGTCCGGCCGGGCGAGGCGGGGGTGAAGCAGATCAAGTTCGGCATGGGCAAGGGCATCGAGCCCCTGGTCTACGGAGTCGGCCTGCACTACGTGGGGTTCGGCGAGACCATGCACCGGTTCCCCACGCGCGTGCAGGTGCTCGAGCTGACCAGCTCGCGAAGCGAGGCCGCCCAGGACGACGTCGAGGGGCACCGCACCACCGCCGCCATCAACATCCAGACCAGCGAGGGCTACAACGTCCGCGTCGACGCCACCGTGCTGTACCGCGTCTCCAACCCGCTCCAGGTGATGCGCAGCATCGGGCCGGGCCGCCTGTTCGAGGACAGCGCGGTGATCCCGCGCGCGGCCCAGGATCTGCGGCGGACCCTGGGCGAGCTGGACGCCGAGGACTTCTACCGGGGCACCAAGCGGATGGAGAAAGCGCGGGAAGCGCACGTCCAGCTCGCCGCCGAGCTGAAGGACAAAGGCATCGAGGTGGTGCAGGTCTTCGTGCGCAAGTACATCTACGACCAGCGCTACCAGAACGCGATCGAGCAGCGGAAGATCCAGGACCAGACCGTCTACAAGAACGAGGCGGAGGCGAAGGCGGCGACCGCCGCGGCGGCGAAGAACAAGATCGTCGCCGAGGGGGCCGCGGCGGTGCAGATCGAGCTGGCGCGCGGCGACGGCGAGGTGAAGAAGCTGGAGGCGGACGCCGACTTCTACCGGCGCAAGCGCGCCGCGGAAGGCGACCTGCTCGTCAAGCTCGCCGAGGCGCAGGGCACCGAGCTGGAGAACCAGGCGCTCCGCGGGGTGGGCAGCGAGAACATGGTGGGCCTGCGCATGGCCGACGCGCTGCGGAACACGCAGGTCATCGTGCTGCCCACCGACGGGGACGGCGGGACCAATCCGCTCGATCTCAAATCGATGCTGCGTCGCTTCGACGTCGGGGGGAAGTGATGGACCGGCTGACCTCTCGCGGCGGGCGGTTGCTGGCGGGCACGCTCCTCGCGGCGCTCTGCGGCGCTTGCACCTTCCACTCCACCGACTCGACCGAGGTCGGCGTGCTGACCCGCAAGGTCACCTTCTTCGGGTTGCTCGGCCACCAGGGCGTCCAGGAGGAGGTGTACCTGCCGGGCGCGACGTACACCTTCCCGGCGATCATCACCGACTGGAACGTCTTCAACGTCGCGCTGCAGAACCTCGAGATGGTTGCGATCAAGGAGCGCGGAGATCGAAAGGACCGCGACGATCTCGAGTTCAAGACCCACGACGGCAACGACATCGCGCTCGACGTCACCGTCGCCTGGCGGATCGACCCGGCGAAGGCCGCGTACCTGCTCGCGCGCGTCGGAGGGACCACCAGCGAGGTCAAGGAGCACCTGGTGCGCCCGGCATGCCGCAGCATCGTTCGGGACGTGCTGAACACGATGACGAGCGAGGAGTTCTACGTCTCCGACAAGCGCTTCGAGAAGGCGGAGCAGGCGCGGCAGCGGCTCGCGGCGGTGATGGGGCCGGAAGGGGTGGTGGTGGAACGCGTGATCCTGGGCGAGCACCGCTTCAACCCCGAGTACGAGAAGGTGATCCACGACAAGAAGCTGGCCGAGCAGACCGCGGAGCGGATGGTCAGCGAGGGGAACGCCGCGCTCCAGGAGGCGCACCGAAATCTGGAAACCGCGAAAGGCCAGGTCTCGCAGCAGATCGCCAAGGCGCAGGGAGCGCTGGGGCAGGTGAGGCTGGCGGCGGACGCCGACTACTTCAAGGCGCAGCGCGAAGCCGAGGCGATCCTGCTGGAGAAGCGCGCGCACGCCAAGGGAATCGAGAAGCAGAACGCGGCGATGAGCGGCGCCGGCGGGCGGACCATGGTGAAGCTGCGGCTCGCCGAGGCCCTGGAGGGGAAGCAGATCCTCTTCGTCCCGGCGGGGTCGAAGGGCGCGGCGCTACAGACGATGAACGTGAACGACCTGATCTCCCGGTACGCGACCGCGCGCATCGAGGAAGAGCGCGGCCGCAGCGCGCGGCCCGCGGTCGAGCGGCCCGCGGTCGAGCACCAGAAGTAGCCGTGCTGAAGCTGACGCTCGAGTACGACGGCGCGCCCTTCGTGGGCTGGCAGGTGCAGCCGAACGGACCGAGCGTGCAGGGCGCGGTCGAGGCCGCGCTGGACAAGCTATGCGGCGCGCCGGCGCGCGTCACCGGAGCGGGGCGGACCGACGCCGGCGTCCATGCGCGCGGGCAGGTCGCGTCGCTGGATCCCCCGCGCGATCTGCCGCTCTCCGCCTGGACGGCGGGGCTCAATGCGCATCTCCCGCCCGAGGTGGCCTGCGTGCGCGCCGAAGAAGCGCCACCCGGGTTCGACGCCCGCCGGTGGGCGCGGGGCAAGCGGTACGTCTACACGCTGGTGCGCTCCCCGGTCCGGTCGCCGCTGTGGCGC
>DATFUN010000403.1:0-4371 GCA_035260805.1 Myxococcales bacterium
CCCCGACCGGTAAAAGGGCGTTTGCCGCTGTAGCGGCTCGCGAATCTGCCGATTCAAGGGCGTGCCGCCTGGAACGCAGCGTGGGCCGCAGACGACCGCCATGCAGCGGCTGCTCCGCGAGTGGGTCGACCTGAGAGGGTCGTCAGGTCGTCCCGGGAACCGGAACCGCCGCCGGCTGGAGACGGTCCAGATCCCCGCCCTGCGCGCGTTCGGGTTCGGCCTCTTGATCCTGATGACCGCCGTCGCTCCCGCCGGCGTGCCCCGGTGGATCCCTTGGCTGGCGATCGGTTACGTCCTCGTCTCGTATTTCGCAGTCCGCGGGTCGTACCGAAGGACGCAGGTGGCCCTGGTCACCGTCTTCCTGGCCTGCGACATGGTCGTCTGGCTCGTCTTCATCCACCAGACGGGCGGCGAGCAGAGCTGGTTGTGGCCTCTCCTCCTCGTTCGCGTCGCCGACCAGTCGCATACCAGCTTCCGGCGGGCCCTGGCGTTCGGCGTGGCCTCGGCCGCAGGGTATGCGGCGTTGCTCGGCTGGATCGCGCTGGTCGACGGTCGCTCTTTCTCCTGGCACCTCGAGCTCATCAAGCTCGCCGCGCTGCTCGGTTGCAACGTCTACCTCGCCCTCACCGCCCGCACGGCCGAGCGCCTGCGGAACGAGAAATCGAGA
Organism: Myxococcales bacterium; assembly: GCA_035260805.1. Classification (GTDB taxonomy): domain Bacteria; phylum Myxococcota; class Myxococcia; order Myxococcales; family 40CM-4-68-19; genus VBKO01. The sequence goes on from DATFUN010000403.1 coordinate 668, forward strand.
GCGCTCGAGCTGGCGCGAACGTCCGTGGAGCGGATGGAACAGCAGTCGCGGCTGCTGCAGAAGGCCAGGCTGGCCGCCGAGGAGGCCAACCGGGCGAAGAGCGACTTCCTCGCCAACATGAGCCATGAAATCCGCACGCCGATGAACGGGATCATCGGCATGACGGAGCTGCTCGCCGGGACCGAGCTGACGCGGGAACAGCGCGAGTACGTCCAGATGGTGGGCTCCTCGGCCGATTCGCTGCTCGGGGTCATCAACGACATCCTCGACTTCTCGAAGATCGAGGCGGGAAAGCTCGAGCTCGTCCCGGCACCCTTCGCGCTTCGCGAACAGCTGAGCGACCTGCTGCGGCCGCTGTCGGTGCGCGCTGCCGCGAAGGGGCTGGAGCTCCTCTGCCACATCGCCGGCGAGCTCCCGGAAGCGCTGGTCGGAGACTTTCCGCGCCTGGGGCAGGTGCTCGTCAACCTGGTCGGCAACGCGATCAAGTTCACCGAAGCGGGTGAGGTGGTGGTTCGCGTGGAGACCGGCGCTCGGCGCCGGGACCAGGTCGATGTGCATTTCCGCGTCAGCGATACGGGGATCGGGATCGCGCCGGAGAAGCGGCGCGCCATCTTCGAGCCGTTCACGCAGGCGGACAGCTCCAGCACGCGCAAGTTCGGCGGCACGGGGCTCGGCCTCAGCATCTCCCGCCGGCTGGTCGAGAAGATGGGAGGCCGGCTCGAGGTCGAGAGCGAGGTCGGCAAGGGAAGCGCCTTCTCCTTCAGCGTACCGCTCGCCCTGCACGGTGCCCGTTTGCAATCGCCCGCTGGCCCGGCCGACTTGCGGGGCCTGCGCGTGCTCGTCGTCGACGACAACGCCACCAACCAGACCATCGTCCGGGAAATGGTTCTCTCGTTGGACATGGACCCGGAGATCGCCGGCAGCGGGCCGGCCGCGCTCGGAGTGCTCGAGTCTGCCGAGCGCGAAGGACGTCCGTTCGCGCTGGCCATCGTCGATGCGCGGATGCCCGAGATGGATGGCTTCGAGCTTGCCCGCCGGATGCGGCTGGGCAAGTCGCTTGCGAAGGCTCCCATCCTCATGCTGTCGTCCGCGACCGACCTCGGCGACCCGGAGCGCTGCCGTGAGGCAGGCGTCTCCGCGTACTTGATGAAGCCGGTCAAGCAATCCGATCTTCACGATGCGCTGGTCCGGTCGATCGGCGCCGCGTCGCTGCTCGCGGAACCGGCGGCCCGCGTCCCGGACGTTCCGGCGCGAGAGAGCCTCCGGGTGCTCCTCGCCGAAGACAACCCCGTCAACCAACACCTTGCGCTGCGATTCCTGGAGAAGGCCGGGCACCGCCCGCTTCTGGCGCGGAACGGGCGGGAGGCCGTCGCTGCGATCGAGCGCGAGAGCTTCGATCTGGTCCTGATGGACGTGCAGATGCCGGAGATGAGCGGCCTCGAGGCGACCGCGGTGATCCGGGAGCGGGAGAAGAAAACGGGTCGCCACCTGCCGATCGTCGCGGTGACGGCGCATGCGGTGAAGGGCGACAGGGAGCGGTGCTTCGCGGCAGGCGTGGACGGCTACGTGCCGAAGCCGCTGCGGCCTGCGGACCTGGAGGCGGAGATGGCACGGGTGCTCCGGTCGCCCGTCCCAGCCGCGACGGAGTCTTCGGCGGCGCGGTCGGCGGCGAGCCTCGATCGCGAGGGCTTGCTCGCGCGCGTGGAAGGAGACCGCGATCTGTTGCGCGAGCTCGTCGCGATCTTCGCCGAGGAAGCGCCTCTACAGCTCTCCGCGATCCGCGCGGCGGTCTGGAAAGGGGATGCAGCCGCCGTGGCTTGGGCGGCGCACGCGCTGGCGGGGTGCGCCTCGAACATCGGCGGGTTGACCGTCGCGGAGCTGTCCGGGCGGCTCGAGCAACAGGGCGCGGCGAATCGGTTGGAAGGCGCCCGGGAGCTCTACGAGCGCCTCGCTGCGGCGCTGACGGGTTTGTGGACCGAGCTCGAGGCGTTTTGCAGGGAGGATGCGGCATGACCGCGGTCCTCATCGCCGACGACGAGCCGGTCTCACGCCGCCTCCTGCAAGCGACCCTCCAGCGCGGTAGCCCGGACCTGAGGCATCGCCGGGCCTCCTCGGCTCGACCGTGTTAGAAGCGGCGCATGGATCTGTCGCGCAAGCGGGAGCAGGTGATCGAGCGCCTGCGCGGCCTGGGAAGCGCCTTGGTCGCGTACTCCGGCGGAGTCGATTCGGCGCTGCTCCTCGCGCTTGCCCGCGAAGCGCTCGGGCACCGCGCCGTCGCCTTCACCGCGGTGTCGCCGGCGGTGCCCCCCGACGAGCTGGAGGCCGCCCGCGCGCTGGCGCGCGACCTGCGGGCGGAGCACGTGGAGAAGCGCTCCGCCGAGCTGGACGACCCCGACTACGCGAAGAATCCGACCGACCGGTGCTACTTCTGCAAGACCGAGCTGTACGATCTCGCGCGCGAGGAGGCGGGCACCCGGGGCCTCTCCGCAGTGGTGTCGGGGACCAACGCGGACGAGCTGCAGGACTATCGACCGGGGCTCAAGGCGGCCGACGAGCACGCGGTGGTGCAGCCGCTGGCCGAGGCGGGGCTCACCAAGGCGGAGATCCGCGAGCTGTCGCGGGCAATGGGGCTCCCCACCTGGGACAAGCCGCAGCAGCCGTGCCTCTCCAGCCGCATCCCGTACGGGACCGAGGTGACCCGCGAGCGCCTCGATCAGCTCGCCCGCTCGGAGATGGCCCTGCGCGCGCTCGGGCTGCGCGAGTTCCGCGTCCGGTGGCATGGCGAGGTCGCGCGCATCGAGGTGGCGGAGGCGGAGCTTTCGCGCCTCTTGTCCGTCCGCGACCAGGCCTCGCGCGCGCTGCGGGAGGCTGGGTTCAAGTTCGTCAGCGTGGATCTCGAAGCGTTCCGCTCTGGCCGCCTGAACGAGGCCGCCGGGCTGGTCCCCCTGCGCCCCCCTCCAACCTGAAAGGGTCCAGCTGCGGCGGGTAGAGCACCTGGAGGAGCGTGAGCCCGTGCGCCGGAGCAGTGGCCCCGCACCAGGGCCGCGGGCCTGCGGCGAGCCGGGCCAGCGATTCGGGCGTGGCGAGCCCGAGCGCGACCGCCGCGAGATGGCCTGCCAGGTTGCGGATCTCGTGCTTCCGGAAGGCGGGCGCCCGGACTTCCAGCTCGGCGGTGTCGGGTCCAGCTACCAGGCTCCATTCGTCCAGGGGAGGGGCGGGCCTGGCTCCGCGCGCGGGCGAAGCGAGGCCGGCCAGGTGGGGAAGCCCGCGGAGGCCATCCAGTGCGGCGCGGGCGCGCTCCCAGTCGCGGGCGTTCGGGCACCCAGGTCCCAGGCCAACGGGCTGCCCGCCGCGAAGCGGTACCGGTACCGCTTGCCGGCGGCGCTGGAGCGGGCATGGAATTCCGGCTGCGCCTCCGCGGTCCCGGAGACCACCAATCCCGGGGGAAGGCGCAGCCGGCTCAGGCTGCCCGGCGAGAGCACATGCCTGACCACGAAGCTCGCGACCTGTCCCTCGGCGTGGACGCCCGCGTCGGTGCGAGCTGCGCCGTGCACTTGCACTCGCTCGCCGAGCAGCTCGGCGAGCGCGTCCTCCAGGGCTTGCTGCACGGTAGGGAGCCCCGGCTGGCGTTGCCAGCCGCGGAACGGCGCCCCGTCGTACGAAAGCGTCAATGCGTAGGTCCGGCGGTGCGTTGCGACCTCCCC
>DATFUN010000404.1:0-2000 GCA_035260805.1 Myxococcales bacterium
GCTCGCCGCCCGCCGCGAGGCGCTCGCCGCCCGGATCCACAGGCTGGGCGGCGTGCGACCCGGCGGCGTCCGGATCCGGCAGCACGGCGACCTGCATCTGGGCCAGGTGCTGCGCAGCGACGGTGAGTGGCTGGTGTTCGACTTCGAAGGGGAACCGGCGCGCCCGCTGGCCGAGCGCCGGCAGAAGCACTCTCCGCTGAAGGACGTCGCCGGCATGCTCCGCTCGTTCGCCTACGCGGCTGCCGCGGCGGGCCGGAGGGAGATCGCGGGCCTGTTGCGCGAGTCGTTCCTGCAAGGGTGGCGTTCGCGCGCCGCGCGGCTCCTGCCGCCCGACCAGGACGCGGCGCGGGTGTTGCTCGAGTCGCTCGAGCTGGAGAAGCTCCTCTACGAGGTGCGCTACGAGCTGGGCCACCGCCCCGACTGGGTGAAGATCCCCGCGGCCGATCTGCTGGAGGCGCGATGAGGCGCCCCGCCTCGCTGGCCCAGGTGGACGAGCAGGTCCGCCGCCTGCTCGATCTCTCGCACCCCGATCCGCATTCCGTCTTGGGCATGCATCCCGACGGGGACGGGGTGGTGGTGCGCACCTTCCGTCCCGACGCGGAGCGGGTGACCGTGCTGCCCGACTTCGGCGGGCGCGTGCCGGCGGTGCACCGGCGCGGCGGCGTCTTCGAGGCGCGGCTGAACAACCGCAACGACGTGTTCGGTTATCTCGTCGAGGTACGCTACCCGGGCGGCGCCACCTTCACGCTGCGCGACCCGTACAGCTTCCCGCCCACGCTGGGCGAGCTGGACAGCCATCTCGCCGCAGAAGGCCGGCACGAGCGTCTCTGGGAGAGGCTCGGAGCCCATCCCGCCCACCACCGCGGGACGTATGGCACCTCGTTCGCGGTCTGGGCGCCGACCGCGCGCTCCGTGTCGCTGGTCGGCGACTTCAACGCCTGGGACGGCCGGCTGCACCCGATGCGCGCCATCGGCTCGACCGGGATCTGGGAGCTGTTCGTCCCCGACGTTGGCCCGGGCACGCGCTACAAGTTCGAAGTGCGGCCGGGCAGCGGAGGAGCGCGCCTGCTCAAGGCGGACCCGCTGGCCTTCCGCACCGAGGCGCCGCCGCAAACGGCCTCGGTGGTCCACGATCTGGGCCGGTACCAGTGGCGCGACGCGGAGTTCCTGAAGCAGCGCGCGGCTTCAGACCCGCTGCGGCGACCGATCTCCATCTACGAGGTGCACATCGGGTCATGGCGCCGGGTGGTGGAGGAGGGCGATCGGCCGCTCACCTGGGCCGAGGCTGGAGCGCAGCTCGCCGACTACGTCGCCGAGATGGGGTTCACCCACGTGGAGCTGCTGCCGGTCGCGGAGCACCCATTCGGGGGATCGTGGGGCTACCAGGTCACCGGGTACTTCGCGCCCACCGCGCGTCATGGGCACCCCGACGAGTTCCGCGCGCTGATCGACGCGCTGCACGCGCGCGGAATCGGAGTCATCCTCGACTGGGTGCCGGCGCACTTTCCCACCGATGCCTACGCGCTCTCGCGTTTCGACGGGACCGCGGTCTACGAGCACGAGGACCCGCGGCAGGGGGCGCATCCCGACTGGGGCACGCTGGTCTTCAACTACGGCCGCAACGAGGTGCGCAACTTCCTCCTCGCCAGCGCGCTCTTCTGGTTGGAGGAGTACCACGCCGACGGTCTACGCGTGGACGCGGTGGCCTCGATGCTGTACCGCGACTACAGCCGCAAGCCCGGAGAGTGGGTCCCCAACAAGTACGGCGGGCGCGAGAACGAGGAGGCCATCGCGCTGCTCAAGGAAGTGAACGAGCGCGTGCGCGACCTGCATCCGGGTGCGCTGATGATCGCGGAGGAGTCGACGGCGTTCCCCAGGGTGACCGCGCGCGCCAGCGAGGGGGGTCTCGGGTTCCACCTCAAGTGGAGCCTCGGCTGGATGCACGACACCCTCGACTACTTCGCCGCCGATCCGATCTACCGGCAGTGGCGCCACAACCT
>DATFUN010000405.1:0-5332 GCA_035260805.1 Myxococcales bacterium
TCGCCCGCGCCGGAGCGAGGACGCTCACCACGGCGGCGGACGGCGCCAGCGAGCGCTTGCGCAAGGCGCTCGACCGCCGCACCACCGCGGCGCAGCTCGTGCGCGTCGCGGAGCTGGCGCGCGAAGCGGGGCTGCAGAAGCTCAAGCTGTACCTGATGGTCGGCTTGCCGGGCGAGACCGAGGAGGATCTCGCCGAGCTGGCGGGGCTCGCCGCGGAAATCTCGCGAATCCTGCCGCTCTCCTTCGGCTGCGCGCCGTTCGTCGCCAAGCGGAACACGCCGATGGACGGAGCGCCCTACGCAGGCGTCGCCGAGGTGGAGGCGAAGCTGGCCTTCCTCCGCTCGCGCCTGCGCGGGCGGGCCGAGATCCGGCCTACCAGCGCACGGTGGGCCTGGGTCGAGTACATGCTCGCGCAAGGCGGCCCCGAGGCGGGGCTCGCGGCCGAGCAGGCCTGGCGAGCGGGAGGATCGTTCGCGGCCTGGAAGCGCGCCTTCGCCGAGCACGAGGTGCGCCCGGTGCCCGCCGCGCGCCCGCCCGACGGAAGGGTGCGGCTGCCCGCGTTGGCGCGGTGGCCGGTGGTCGCCACGGGCTGACGCCCCGGAAAAAAAATTATTTTTTTTACGCGGCGCGACGATCAGGGCGAGCGCAGCTCGGTGGCGATGGTCCGGGCGGCTGTCCGCGCCTCCTCGAGCTGGTCGGGCTTGAAGCTGATCGCGGCCACGGCGGGGTGGCCGCCGCCGCCGTAGCGCTCGGCGATGCGGGCGAGGTTGTGGCGGCGCAGGTCCTGCTTCCACGGATTGGAGCCCAGGGACACCTTGCTTCGGTTCGTCCCGCGCGTGACCCCGACCGTGTACACGGTGGACGGATCGGCTGCGTAGGCGATGAACTTGTTCACGTTGTCGACCCCGAGGTCGGCGAGGTCGTACTCCGCCACCGCGCGGTCGACGCGCAGGCGCTCGCTCACCGTGCGCACCAGGTCGCGGTGCCTGGCGAGCAGCGGCGAGAGAGGCTGCAGGACCCAAGGCTCGCGCAGCACCTCGGAGAGCGGCCGTTGCGAGAGCTCGCGGATGAGGCGCGGGCGCAGCTCCGGATCCTTGCTGGCTTCGATGAGCAGCATGAGCTGCATCGCGGGCTGGGTCAGCTCCACGGCCGTCTTCGCATCGGGGAACTGCGCTCCGTCGATCACCTCGGCCCAGTCGATCAGCTCGGCCAGCTGCGAGAAGTCCCAGCCGAACCGATCGCGGCAGACGCGGGCGAGGAAGCGCGTGCAGCTCTTCGCGGTGGGGTCCCAGAACTTGTGCCCCGAGGTGTCGGCGCGGAAGTGCGCCTCGTCGTCCGGCGACTCGAATGCGCTCTGGTGGTGGTCGAACCACCAGGTGAGGCGCGGATCCCGCGTGTAGCGGAAGTCGACGACCGCGTTCTCCTCCCCGGCGAACGCGTCCTCCCCGAAAAGCTGCCCGGCCCGGTGGGCAAGGCCGCGGAAGGCGACCTGTTCCAGCGCGAGGCCCGGCCGGACCTTCTCCCGATAGAAGCGCAGGAAGGTGGCCGAGGACGCGACTCCGTCGAAGCAGTGGTCGTGGTAGCCGATCTGGAGCGCGGGCCGCGCCATCGAACCTCCCGGCGAGGGGGCGGAACCTAGCCGCGCCGAGCCCGGGGGCGCAAGGGACATTCCCATCCAGGTTCATTCGCGCCATCGGATGGTCCATCCCGCGTCCGAGAAAAAACCAGCTGTGTCTCCTTTGCTTTCCGGGGCGAGGTTCAGGGCGGGCAGCGGCGAGGGAGCAGCTCGGCTCGCGCGGATGGCGCGACGTGGTGTTCGCGCTAACCCGCCGCACGCTTCCCACCACACCGCCATTTCGGAGCGAGTTACTGGCCCGATCGTTTGACGCGTCGCGTCCCGCCCCGGGGCGGGACGCAGTGCGTCACGTGTCTCCTGGACGAGTCAATGGGCGCGGAAGATATCGGCGGGGAGGGAATGAGCCTCCCCGCGGGGGTACTCGCTACTTGTTGGCCGGCTGGCTTTCCGCCTTCGCTTCCTTCTTCGCCGCCGGAGGCGAGTCGTTCAGCTCGAGGTCGACGGTGAGCTGCACCTCGTCGCCCACCGCGACGCCGCCGGCCTCGAGCGTCTTGTTCCAGGTGAGCCCGAAGTCCTTGCGGCTCAGCTTGCCGGTCGCGGTCGCGGCGTACAGGTTGGCGCCCTGCGCTCCCTTCACGGGGCCGTTGAGGCCTTCCACGTCGAGCGTCACGGGCTTGGTGGTGCAGTGCATGGTCAGATCGCCGGTCACCTTGTAGTGCTTGTCGCCGGCCTTCTCGACCTTGGTCGACTTGAAGGTCATTTCCGGGCACTTCTGCACGTCGAAGAAATCGGCCGACTTGAGGTGCGCATCTCGCTTCTCGACGCGGGTATCGAGGCTGGCGGGATCGATCTGGATGTTCGCGCTGCTCCTGGTCGGGTCCTTCGGGTCTTGGTTCACCGTTCCGGTGACCTTCCCGAAGCTGCCGTGCACGGTGCTCACCATCATGTGCTTGATGGCGAAGCCGGCGGTGGAGTGCGCAGGATCGACCTGAAGCTCGACGGCCAGGGCGGGCATTGCAAAGAGCAGGGCGGCCAGGGCGTATCTCATGTTCGATCTCCTCGGGTGATCGGTCCGGCGCCCTTTTTAGGCGATTTGCCAGAAACGGACCAGCGCGGCGGAATCGCCGTGCGCTTCCTGCAGGACGACCAGCGCCCGCTCCGCCAGGGTGCCGCGGGCGAGCACGTCCTCGAGCGGGTCGAGCTCTCCGCGCACGTCGTCGCCGGACTCGGCCGCCCAGGCGGACAGCCCGGCGCGCGCGGCGAACACCAGCTCGCGGGCCAGGTCGCGCGCGGTGCGGCCGCCGGGCCCTTGCGCGTCGAGCGCGCGGCGCGCCACGTCGGCCTGGAAATCCAGTCGCTGCGCGAAGGTCCAACCCTTGGTGAGATCCCAGGCGGCCTGGCGCGCCGAGGCATCGTACAAGAGGCCAACCCACACCGCGGCCAGCGCGTGGAGGTACGGAGGAGGAACCATGTCCGCCCCGCGCAGCTCGAGCACCTGCTTGACGCGCACTTCGGGGAACAGCGTGGTCAGGTGGTCGACCCAGTTGCCGAGTCGCGGCTCGGCCACGGAGCCCGACCGCAGACGGCCGGTCCGCAGCCAGTCGCCGAAGGTCTGGCCCCGCGCGTCCAGGTACTCGGAACCGCGCCGGACGAAGAGCATCGGCACGTTCAGGGCCCAGTCGACATAGGCCTCGTATCCCCATCCGTCGCGGAACATGGGCTCCAGCAGGCCGCAGCGATCGGGGTCGGTGTCGCGCCAGACCTGGTAGCGGAAATCGAGCCAGCCGCTGTCGCGACCGCCGACGACCGAGCTGTTGGCGAACAGCGCTGTCACGATCGGCGAGGCGGAGCTGGCGGCGCGCACCTTCTCCGCCAGGTCCCGCTCGTCGCTCCAGTCCAGGTTGGCCTGGACCGTCGCGGTCATCAGCATCATGTCCAGCGCGAGCCGCCCACGAGGCCCGAGGGACTTGCGCATCGCGGCGTAGCGTCCCTTGGGCATCCAGGGCACCTGTTCTCGCGTCCCGAACGGGCGATAGCCGGTGGCGAGCCACTTGATCCCGCGCTGCCGGCTGATCTGCCGCAATACCTGTAGATGGCGCTCGATCTCCTCGCGCGCCGCGCGGAGGCTGCGGTGCGGCGCTCCGGACAACTCGAGCTGGCCGCCGGGCTCGAGCGTGACGCTGGCGCCCTCCTGGAGCACCGCGATGGGCTGTCCGTTCTCGCGGTGCGCGTGCTGCGCGCCGCCCGCGTCGCGCGCCAGCGCGTCGAGGATGGAGCGGATGCCGGTCTCGCCGTAGTAAGGGACGGCCTCGAAGTTGCCGTCCACCACGCCGATCTTCTCGTGCTCGACCCCGACCTTCCATTCGGCGCGCGGCTTCTCGGCGCGCCGCAGATAATCGATCAGCTCCGCCTTGCCGGTCACCGGCTCGGAGAGCCCGGCAGGGCCTTTCAGGTCGAGGGACATGTGGGAGAAATGTAGATGCCGGCCGGAGCGATTGGGAGCGGTCCTCGACGCAAGGGGATCCGCACCGGAAAGGGCGCACTACCGGCGGTCACGGCGGCTGCCGGAACGCCGCCAGCTCCGGGCGTCCTTCGAACGCCCGCGCCGCCGCCGCCCGGATCTGATCCTCGGCCGCCTTGGCGGCGGACCCGGGATCGGCGCCTCCCAGCTCCTTTTCCAATTGGTCGCACAGGTAGTTGAGGTGCTTCACGGTGGCGGCATTGATCGCGTACTTGATCAGGTTCGTCGAGTAGTCGGGCGCCTCGCGCGCGACCAGGCGTCCGAGCGCCAGCAGGTCCCGGGCGCCGTCGGGAACCGGCGCCTCGGCCCTGAACACCGACTGGAACGCCAGGTTGCCGGGGAACTCCTTGCGGACCGCCGCCTGGATCTCGCCCACCTCGCGCCGCAGGTCGCGGATCAGCACCTGGGCCGCGGGGCCTGGCTGCCCGCCGGCAGCGATGCCGCGCAGCGCGGTCTCCAGATTGTCGAGCACCTGCTCCGGCAGGCCCGCCGCGACCAGGGCGTCCTGGTGCTCGCGGGCGACCGACAGCAGGCCGCTCCCGCCGCCGGTCCTGGTCCTCGCTCGCTTGCGTGCTGCCGCCATTCGGAAGCCCCCGCCGGGTCAGACCTGCATCAGGTCCTTTTCCTTGCCCGCGATGGTGTCGTCGACCTTCTTGATCCCGGCGTCCACCTCGGCCTGCACGGCCGCCAGCGCCTTCTTCCCTTCATCCTCTGCCAGGTCGCCGCCCTTGACCAGCTCTTCGATCATCTCCTTGGCGTCGCGCCGCTCGTTGCGGATGGCGACCTTGTGCTCCTCGCCCTTCTGCTTGACGATCTTCACGAATTCCTTCCGCCGCTCTTCGGTCAACGCGGGGATGGGCACCCGCACCACCTCCGCGTCGGGCAGCGCGTTGATCCCCAGCCCGGCCGCGTTGATCGCCTTCTCGATGGGTTGGATCATCGACTTCTCCCACGGTTTGATCACGATCAGCCGCGGGTCGGCCACCGTCACGTTGGCCACCTGGTTGAGCGGCGTGGGAGTGCCGTAGTAGTCGACGCGCACCGAGTCGAGGAGCTGGGGGTTGGCGCGTCCGGTGCGCACCTTGGCCAGGTCGCGCCGGAGATCGTCCAGCGTCTTGCCGATGCGGCCGTGCAGGTCGGAGATGACGTCCTCTGCCAGGTCGCCGCCCTTGACCAGCTCTTCGATCATCTCCTTGGCGTCGCGCCGCTCGTTGCGGATGGCGACCTTGTGCTCC
>DATFUN010000406.1:0-4085 GCA_035260805.1 Myxococcales bacterium
GAGAGCGAAGGCAAGGCAGAGACGATCGCCGGCGCGGAGCCGACCCCCGAGGACGTGTATGCGCTGCGCGGCGTCGCCGATGCGGACAAGCTGCAGCGAACGCTGCTCGGCGGCGACGCGGAACGCAGGCTCCGCCCGGGCGCCAGCCTCCCGTTCTTCGCCGTGATCGCGGATCCCCCCACCGATCTCCAGCGCCACCGCCTCCACCTCAAGCTGGAGCCGATCGACGCCTGGTCGCCGCCCCGCACGGCCGAGGCCACCAAGTAGCGCGGTGGAGGCCTCGGAGCGCATCTCGCGCCTGCTCGGCGCGATCGACGACGTCGAGCTGCGCGCACGGCGCGCCGCCGAGTTTCTCGCCGAGCTGCCCCAGGACGAGGCGGTCGAGGCGCTCGAGGAGCTGCTCCGCCGGACGCACCGGCGCAGCGATCCCCACTCGGCGGCCCTGGAAGGGCTGCTCCGCGGACTGCATGCGTTCGTGCCCGAGGAGCTGACCGCGCGGCTGCGCTCGGCGGCGGAGGCAAAAGGCAGCCAGGCGGTGGCAGCGCTCTTCACGGGGAGCAACGCGGTCAGGACATTCGACCTCGACAAGGAAGGCTGGGTCGACCGCGAGATGCGCGCGCGCAGCCTGGGCGAGCGCAAGGCGCTGGCGCGGGGGCGCAACCGCGACCTGCTCGTCCGGCTGGCCCAGGACCAGGATCCGATGGTGGTGCGCAACCTGTTGGAGAACCCGCGCTGCACCGAGCGCGAGGCGCTGGTCGCCGCCTCGCGCAGGCCGGTGCGCGCCGCCGTGCTGCAGGAGGTGTTCCGGTCGCGGCGGTGGGCCAGCAACCGGCGGGTGCGCAAGGCGCTCGCGCAAAACCCGTACAGCCCGCCGTCGCTGGCCATCTCGGCGCTGGCCATCCTCACCACGCCCGAGCTGCGCGAGATCGCCTCGGACGGAACGATCTCCTCGGAGGTCCGGGTCCAGGCGCGGTTCCTGCTCGCGCATCGGACCGGGCCGGCGGCGGAATGACCGCCGCGACGTGCGGCGTGCCGGAAGGGCTACTTCTTGGGAGTGGCGGCGGGCTGGGCGGACTTGTCGGTGGCGGCCGGCTGCTGCTGCGAGCCTTCGTCGATCTTCTTGGGCGTGACGTCGATGGCGTCGTCCCCGCTCATCGACCGCTTGAAATTGCGGATCCCGCGGCCCAACGCATCGCCGAGCTGCGGGACCTTGCTGGCCCCGAAGACGAGCAGCACCACCAGGAAGATGAGGAGGAGCTCGCCGAACCCGAGATTTCCCATGTACGCTGCTCCTTCAGGTGCGCGGGGTGAACGCTAGCACGGGCCGGGCCTCGCCGCAGCAGTTCTCGCGCGCCGGGCGGCCGCTCGTCTGGGCGCACCGCGGCGCGTCGCGGGCGGCCCCGGAGAACACGCTGGCCGCCTTCCGGCTCGCGGCGGAGATGGGCGCCGACGGGATCGAGCTCGACGCGCAGCGCTGCGCGACCGGGGAAGTGGTCGTGCTCCACGACGAGTCCCTGGGGCGGACCACGGGCCATGCGGCGCTCCTGGCCGAGACACCCTGGTCCACCGTCCGCACCCTGGACGCGGGGGCGCGCTTTTCGGAGAAGTTCCGCGGCGAGCGCGTGCCGCTCCTGGCAGAAGTGCTCGCGCAAGCGCCGGCCACGCTGCTCGTCAACGTGGAGCTGAAATGCGATCGCGCGGACGATCGGGGGCTCACCGCGGCAGCTGTCGCCGTGGTCCGCGAGGCGGGCGCAGCCGATCGGGTGCTCTTTTCGAGCTTCAATCCGCTGTGCCTCTGGCGTGCGCGCGCGCTCGCGCCGGAGGTCCCCCGCGCGCTGCTCTTCGAGAGCGACTCTTCCTTCGCGCTGCGGCACGCGCTCGCCGCGCCGGTCCTGGGTGCCCTGTCGCTCCATCCGGAGGACGTGCTCGCGACACCTGCCGCGGTCCGCTCCTGGCGACGGCGCGGCTATCTGGTCGCGGCCTGGACGGTGGACGACCCGGAACGCGCCGGCGCGCTGCACGAGGCAGGCGCAACCGGGATCATCACCAACGTCCCGGATCTCATGCTGGCGCGGTTTGCCGGCCGCGCCCGATAGGGCGGGCGGGCGCGAGCGTCCTAGAAAGTGGTGCCCAGGCGGGCGGACGCGGACCAGACGCGGGTGAACTGGGTGGACCCGCCTCCCGGCAAGCTGCTGTCGTGCTGGATCGGATTGGTGCCGAACGCCACGCCGCCTTCGAGCCCCAGCAGGAGGGCCCCGCTGACCATCCGGACTCCGGCCACCAGGCGGTGGTACCGGTTCTCCCAGAACGCGATCCGGCGGAAGGACCGGTCGTCCGCCGAGGGGTCGCTCGGGTTCTCGGTCCCGGGGCTGAAGTCGACCGGCCCGCTGCTGGCGTCGACGAGCGTCATCCCGTACTGGCCGTACGGCTGGAGTCGTGCGGTTCCACCTACCCCGAAGCTCTTGGAAATGACGATGTCGGCGCCGCCGAAGGTCAGGTTCAGCTCCTGCGCGCCGATCAGCCGGGTGACCCAGGCGCGGATGGCGACGTCGGGCAGGCCGTAGAGGCCCTCGATCGGCGCCCAGCGCAGCTGACCGCCGAGGCCCAGGATCTGCGAGCCCGTGAGCCACGACACCGCCGCGCCCAGCTCGAACGATCCGCCCAGGCCCTTGCGCAGCGCCACGGTGGGAAGGTAGAGGGCCTGCGGCGGCGAGCCGGTGCCTAGCGTCCCTTCGGACGGCCACTCCTGGGGCGCGAGCTTGGGAAACGCCACCTGTACTCCGCCGCCCATCTCGAACCCCGCCTGGCCGGTGGTCTGCGCCTGGTCCTCGAAAGCGGGCGCGAAAGCGAGCGCGAGGGAGGCCGTCATCCGCGCGAAGCGGAACTGCGCGGAGGGGTCTCCGAGAATGGGGACGTTGTCGGCCCCGGTGCAGAGCGTGCACACCTGGATCGTGTCGGGGTTCCCCAGCCGCCAGAGCTGGAGGTCGTTCGTCGCCGCGCGGGCGCCGGCGGAGCAGAGGATCGAGAGGACGAGCGCAGCGCGCCGCACGCCTTCTGCGTAGCACGGGGCCGGAGTGGGTCAATTTTGCGCCCGGCCAGAAAAAAAATTATTTTTTTTTCGGGGGGGGATCCGACCCCCGAGGCCCCACCCGGACCCCGAGCGTCCGAGCCCGTCCGCATTCGCGTGGCCAGCCTTTCTTGACATGGAACCTCGTCCCAGCCAGCGCCACCGGGTCCTATGGGTGCTCGCCGCTGCTGCCGGGGGCCTCGTGGCCGCTCGTCTCGCGCTGACCCCCATCGCTGCCTGGCGCACGCGGGAGGCGCTCGCGAATCTGGAGGGTTACCAGGCCAGGTTCTCCGACGTGTCGGTGTCTGTCCTGCATCTCTCGTACGCCGTGCATGATCTGCGGCTGATCCCGAGCCCGCGCAGCGCCCGCCCGGCCTTCCGCGCCGAACAGATCGCCCTGACCATCGACCTGCCCGAGTTGCTGCGCCGGCGCGGGATCGTGCTCCGCGCACTGCTGGACCACCCCCGCCTCGACGTCCGGCTCAAGGAGGGGAGCGGCGGGACGAAGGTGAACGACGCGGACGTGCGCGGGGACCTCGCGCGCCTGTCGCCCTTCCACGTCCATCGCCTCGACGTGAAGAGCGCCGAAGTCGCGTTCACCGACGAGGCCGCCCCGGTCAGGCCTGCGCTGCGGCTGCGCGACCTCGAGGTGGCGGTCGAAAACCTCCCTTCCCGGCTGCACGCGACGAAAGGCGAGCCGGCCACGTTGGCGGCGAGCGGGACGTTGCAACGGAGTGGCCAGATTTCCGTGTTCGTCACGGCGGATCCGTTCACGCGGCGTGTCTCGTTCGCCGGCCGCGCCGCCGTCGAAGGCCTGGATCTCCGCGAGCTCGCCGATCTGTTCGCGCGCAAGACGGATTACGTTCCGACCAGCGGGACCATCGACGTCTACGCCACGTTTCGCGTGCTCGAAGGCCATCTGACGGGCTACGTGAAACCCGTGACCCACCGAGCGCAGTTGAAACCCGCGCCAGGGAAGCCGGCGCTCAAGGCCTGGATCGCGGACGCCGCCCTGAAG
>DATFUN010000407.1:0-7322 GCA_035260805.1 Myxococcales bacterium
ATGAACGAGCACGACTCTGCCCGGATGGGCGAAGCCCTCTTCCGGGCCGGGTGGGTCCCAGCCGAGGCGGCGGAGCGCGCGGACCTTGTGCTGCTCAACACCTGCGCCATCCGGGAGAAGGCCGAGGACAAGCTCTACTCCGCGCTGGGGCGTTACCGGATGTTGAAAGCACAGCGCGGTGCGCGCATCGGCGTGGCCGGGTGCGTGGCGCAGCAAGAAAAGGAGAGGCTCCTCGAGCGGGCCCCGTACGTGGATTTCGTGCTCGGACCCGATCAGATCGCGCGCATCGCCGACCTGGCGGACCGAGGCGGCGTGGAGACGGGCTGGGTCCCCTCCGAGGAGTACGTGTTTCCGCGGGCAGACCCCGAGAGCGCGCGCGGAAAGGTCACCGCGTTCGTGACCGCCATGAAGGGCTGCGACAACGTCTGCAGCTTCTGCGTGGTGCCGCACACGCGCGGCCGCGAAGTCTCCCGGCCGTACGCCGAGATCGTGCGCGAGGTCGCGTCGCTCGCGGAGGTCGGCGTCCGCGAGATCAGGCTGATCGGGCAAAACGTCAATTCCTACGCCGGCGGCTGCAGCTTCGCGCAGCTCATCCGGCGCGTCGCTGCCGCGCCGGCCGTCCGGCGCATCCGGTTCACCACCAGCCATCCCATGGACCTCTCGCCGGAGCTGGTCGACTGCTTCCGCGACGTGCCGCGGCTGATGCCGCATTTCCACCTTCCCGTGCAGCACGGGGCCGACACGGTGCTCGAGCGCATGCGGCGGCGCTATACGATCGCGGAGTACGAGGAACGCGTCGCGAGCCTGTTCGCCGCCTGCCCCGAGGTGGCCCTGACCAGCGACATCATCTGCGGGTTCCCCGGAGAGACGGAGGAGGAGCACGCCCTGACGCTCTCGCTCCTGCGCCGGGTGCCGTACGACAACCTGTTCAGCTTCGTGTTCAGCGAGCGCCCGCACACCGCGGCCTCCTTGCGGCTCTCCAAGGAGCGCGCCGCAGGCGAGCGCAGTCCGCAGTGGCAGGAGGTGCCGCGCACCGTCGCCACCCGGCGGCTGGAAGAGGTGCAACGTCTGCAGCAGGCGCGGACCCTGGCGCGGCACCGGTCGCGGGTGGGCTCCGAGGTCGAGGTGCTGGTGGAGAGCGCGCGGACCTCGCCGGGAGCCTTGGGCGAGCGGTTCGGCCGGTCCCGGGAGAACTGGACCGTCCACTTCACCGGCACCTGCGCGGCCGGCGACCTGGTCCGCGTGCGGGTCGAGCGCGCCGGCCTGGTCGCGCTGGTGGGGACAGAGGCCGCGGTGATCGACGCTACCGTGAACCGCGCGCCGCCTCTGCCGCGCACGCGGCTCGCGGTGGTGAGCGCGTAAGCGAATGCTCCCGCTCGTCGCCCTGGTGGGACGGCCCAACGTCGGCAAATCGACGCTCTTCAACCGCATCGTGGGCCGGCGGCTGGCCATCGTGGAGGACACGCCGGGAGTGACTCGCGACCGGCAGTACGCGGAGGCCGATCACGCGGGCCGCCGCTTCCGGGCGGTGGACACCGGCGGGTTTACCGCGCGCACCGACGAGCAGCTGGTTCGCGCGGTCCGCGAGCAGGCCGACGCGGCCATCCGCGAAGCCGACGTCCTGGTGCTGGTGGTGGACGCCGAGCAGGGGCTCGCCGGCGCGGACCGGGATCTCGCCACGCTCTTGCGCAAGGGGGGCAAGCCCGTGCTGCTCGCGGCCAACAAGATCGATTCCAGCCGGCGCGCCGAGGCGATGGACCTGGGCGAGCTGCACTCGCTCGGCTTCGAGGTGTTCCCGCTCAGCGCCGAGCACGGGCGGGGCGTTTCCGAGCTGCTCGACGCCGCCGTCGAGAAGCTGCCGCGGCGCGCGGAGGACGAAGAGGCCCCGCCCGCGGAAGAGCCGGAAACGCGGCCGGGAGGACCGGTTCGCCTGGCGGTGGTGGGGCGGCCGAACGTGGGCAAGTCCACGCTGCTCAACCGGCTGCTCGGCGAGGAGCGCTTCGTCGCCTCCGCGATGCCGGGAACCACCCGCGACGCGGTGGAGGAATCGACCCAGCACAACGGGCGCACCTTCGTGCTGGTGGACACCGCCGGCCTGCGCAAGAAGCGGCAGGTCACCGACAAGGTGGAGATCTTCAGCGCGCAGCGCGCCTTGCGCGCGGTGGAGCGTGCCGATGTGGTGGTGGTGCTCACCGACGCCACCGATCTGGGCGTCGAGCAGGACGCGCGGATCGCCGCGCAGGCCGAGGAGCGGGGCCGTGCGGTGATCCTGGTGGTCAACAAGTGGGACCTGGTGCGCGACAAAGAAGGGGAAGCGAAGCGGCTGCGCGAGGAGGCCGCACGACACCTGCAGCACGTCGCCTACGCGCCGCTGCTGTTCGTCAGCGCGCTGGAAGGCACCCGGGTGCAGCGCATCCTCGACCTCGCCGCCGGGCTGCACGACCAGGCCGCCACGCGCCTCAAGACGCCCGAGCTGAACGACTGGGTGCAGCGCACGCAGGAGGAGCATCCCGCGCCCCTCTGGCACGGCTACCCCGTGCGCTTCTCCTACGCAAACCAGGTCGGCGTACGGCCGATCAGCATCGCCATCCAGTGCAACCGCCCGCAGGCGGTGGACGACTCGTACAAACGGTTCCTGGTGAACCGGTTGCGCGATCGCTTCCAGCTGCAGGTCCCCGTCCGTCTCGTGCTGCGCCAGAAGAGCCGCTCCACTCCTCGCGGACGGGGTGAGCGCGCGTGAGTGCACAGCACCTCGACGCCGGAGCGCGCAACATCAACTCGCCCGAGCTGTGGATCGGCTTCCTCGCCGGCGTCCTGCTGGTGCTGGGGTTCGATCTCTACCTCTCCTCGAGGCGGGGCCACGGCGAGCGCTTCCGCGAAGCGATCGGGTGGAGCCTGTTCTGGATCGCGCTGTCGCTCGCCTTCGGCGCCTGGCTGTGGCGGCGCTACGGCGGCGAGCCCGGCCTGGAGTTCTTCGCCGGGTACCTGCTGGAGAAGTCGCTCTCCGTCGACAACCTGTTCGTCTTCGTGCTGCTCTTCCAGAGCTTCGCCATCCCGCCGGAGTACCAGCACCGCGTGCTGTTCTGGGGGGTGCTCGGGGCGCTCATCCTGCGGGGCACGCTGATCCTCGCGGGCGTAGCGCTGGTGCACCGCTTCCACTGGGTGCTGGCCGTGTTCGGCGCCATCCTCGTCTACACCGCCGTGAAGATCGCGCTCCACCGCGACGACGAGGAGCGCGCGCCCGCGGACAACCCGGTGGTCCGGTTCGTGCGCAACCGCTTGCCGATGATCGACACCATCGAGGGAGCGCACTTCTTCGTCCGGAAGGAGGGGCGGCTGTACGCGACGCCGCTGCTCCTCGCGCTCGTCGCCGCGGAGACCGCGGACCTCGTCTTCGCGCTGGACTCGATCCCGGCCGTGTTCGCGGTCACCGACGACTCCTTCCTGGTCTTCTCCAGCAACGTGTGCGCGCTCCTGGGGCTCCGCGCGCTCTACTTCGTGGTGCGCGGCGCGCTGGTCAGGCTGCGCTACCTGAAGCCCGGCCTCGCGGCCATCCTCTTGTTCGTCGGGCTGAAAATGCTGCTCTACCGCTGGGTGCACCTGCCGACCGGAACCTCGCTCGCGGTAATCGCCGGCATCCTGGTGGTGGCGATCGCCGTGTCCTGGCTGAGGCCCGCGCCGCCAGGTTGACTTGCGCTCGCCCTCGTCCGAGGGCAGCCTCCAGGTCATGTGCCGAATGGTGGGATACATCGGTCCGCCGCTCGCGCCGGCGGAGCTTCTGCAGAAGCCGCCGCACTCACTCTACGTGCAGAGCTACAAGCCGCGCGAGATGACGAGCGGCGTGGTGAACGCCGACGGCTGGGGCGCCGCGCTGTGGCTCGACGATCCGCGCAGGGAGCCCGCGCTGTACCGCAGCGCGCAGCCCATCTGGGCGGATCCGAATCTGGCGTTGGTTTCCGACCGGCTCTCCGCCACCGCCGCGCTCGCGGCCGTCCGCAGCGCGACCCCGGGCATCGCGTACGATCTCGCCTGCGTGCAGCCTTTCGCGCGCGGCCGGATCGCCTTCCTGCACAACGGCTTCGTGACCGGGTGGCAGCAGGGGCCCGCCCGGTTGCTCCGGGAGGGGCTGGGGGACCCCGCCTACCAGGCGGTCCAGGGCGGCAGCGATTCGGAGGGGCTCTTCGCGCTGATCCTCGATGCGCTCGACCGCGGCGCGGGCTCGCTCCCCGACGCGGTCCGATCGGCGCTGGCGAAGCTCCGTCGCATCTGTTCGCAAACCAACTCGACCGCGGTCGCGACGCTCCTGGTGAGCGACGGCGAAGTGCTGGTCGGAGCGAGGCAGGCAGTCGGCCTGGCTCCAGCGTCTCTGTATTGCGCGGGTGGTCCCCCCGGCGCGCGGGAGCTAGGTTGGTGCATGGCATCGGAACCTCTCTGGCCCGACGATCGGGGAATCGCACGGTTCCGCGAGGTCCCTGCGGACCATCTGGCCGTGGCCCGGCGGGGCAGCGAGCCGCTGGTGGAGGCGCTCTCGTGAGCGCTCCGCAGGGCGCGAGAGGGGAGGGCCCGGTTGCGCAACTCCTGGAGGCGCGGGCGTTCCTCCTGAAAGCGTGCGCCCGGCTGCCCGCCGAGCGCTGGGCGGAGCGGCCGTCCGCCGCCTACAGCCCCATCGGTTGGCATCTGGGCCACGTGGCGGCGGCGCAGGCCCGCTGGCTCCTGCCGGGAGATGCGGCCGCTGACCGATTCGGAGGGTTCTTCGATCCAACCCAGACGGCGAAAGCGCAGCGCACCGAGCTGCCGACCTCCGGCGAATTGAGCGCCTGGCTCGCCGACGTGCTGGAGCGCGTCCGCGAACGCCTGGGCGCCGGGCCAGCGCCGGCCCTCGACGGGCTCCCGGCGGATTTCCTGGTCCGGCACGTCGCGCAGCACGAGCTGCAGCACGCCGAGCACGTGCAGGTCATCGCGGCGCTGTGCGAGCGCCGCCTCCACCGCGGCGCCGTGCTCGCCGAGGTGCGCGCGCCCGCGCGCCTCGAGTTCCCCGGCGGCGCCAGCCTCTCGGTGGGGAGCGACGACGCCGCGGAAGCCTACGACAACGAGCGCCCCGCGCACCGCATGCGGCTGGCGCCGTTCTGGATCGACGCGTCGCCGGTCACCGTCCGCCAGTTCGGCGATTTCGTCGAGGCGGGCGGCTACCGCGAGGAGCGCTTCTGGACGCCGGAGGGCTGGCGCTGGCGCACGGACGGCGCCATCGAGACGCCGCCCGGGTGGCCCGAGCCTCCTCCCGACCATCCGGTGAGCTGCATCTCCTGGTTCGAGGCCGACGCGTACGCGCGCTGGCGAGGGGCGCGATTGCCCACCGAGGCCGAATGGGAGACGGCGCGCCGCTCGGGGTTGCCTGGCTGCGGTCAAGTGTGGGAGTGGACCTCGAGCTGGTTCGAGCCGTACGCTGGCTTCCGGGCGTACCCCTACGAGGGCTACTCCACGCCCTGGTTCGGGACGCACAGGGTGGTTCGGGGGGGCAGCTGGGCAACGCATTTGCGCTTGAAGCGTCCTAGCTTCCGCAACTGGTACGAACCGGGCTTCCGGGAGATTCCGGCGGGCGTGCGGTGCGCTGGAGGAGATTGATGCGGCGACTCGAGCAGGTGCAGGGCGGCGGCGGGAATTCGGCGCGCACCGCGGCGCTGGCCAGCGTCGATGCCGAGGCGGCCGCGCTCGCGGAGCTGCGCGAGGCGCTGGCGCGGACCCCGCGCGAGATCCCCTGCAAGTACCTGTACGACGACCTGGGGTCAGCCCTGTTCGAACAAATCACCCGGCTCCCCGAGTACTACCCGACCCGGACCGAGCAGGCGTTGCTGGCCGCGCAGGCGGGCGCCATCGTCGAGGCGGCGGGCGGCGCGCGCCTCTCCGAGATGGTCGAGCTGGGCAGCGGGGCCGCGTCGAAGACCGTCGCGCTCCTGGATGCGGCGCTGCGGCTGGGCGGGACGCCTCGCTACGTGGCGGTGGACATCTCGGCGCATGCGCTGGCGCGCACGCGCGAGCTGCTCGCGCATGCGCGGCCCGAGATCCCCGTCGAAGAGGTCCTGGCCGACTACACGCAAGAGCTGCGGCTCCCGGCCGCGGCGGGCGGCGGCCCGAGGCTGGCGCTGTTCCTGGGCGGGACCATCGGGAACGACGAAGATCCGGAAGCGATCGGCCTGCTGGCCCGGGTGCGCGGCCATCTCGCGCCGGGCGACCTGCTGCTCCTCGGCGCGAACCTCGTCACCGAGCCCGCGGTGATCCACGCCGCGTACAACGACGGGGCGGGCGTCACGGCCGAGTTCAACCGGAACATCCTGCGCAACGTGAACGCGCTGGCTCGCAGCGACTTCGATCCCGCCGCGTTCGACCATTACGCTCCCTACGTCGTCGAGCGGCAGCGCATCGACATGTGGCTCGTCGCGCGCCGCGCCCTGGACGTCGATCTGGGGTTGCTCGGGGGCCGGCTGAAGCTCGCGCGCGGCGAGGGGATCCGCACCGAGATCTCGCGGCGGTTCACCCGCGAGGACGTGCTGCGCCTCCTCGACGAATCCGGCTTCTCGCCGGAGCGCTGGTTCGAGTCGCCGGACGGGCGGTTCGGCCTGGCCCTCGGCCGCGCCCGCTCATCGCTGCGCGGGCTCTAGCGAACCCGGCGCCACCGCTCGCAATTTTCTCCAGGACATGCGCTCCTCGCAGGTCCTCGAGCAAGCAGGCGCCCGCGGCACGGTGCAGCGGTGCTCGTGCTCCGCTGTGGTTCGACTTGACGGCACCCCAAGCCTTGTCGGAGAACCCCGCACCCACACCGCAAGGGGGTAATTCAAATGCACAAGCGTTCCCTGAACGCATTTTTCGCCGTCTTGTTTGCCGCCGCGACGGCTGCGCACGCCATCGTCAACGACACCGACGGGTCCCCTCCCGCCACCGGGATCGCCGACGGCTACGCGATCGTGACCCTCTCCGATCCGCCCCTCGCCGACTGGCCCGGCGTCGCCCGCGCCAAGAACGGCAAGATCGACTTCAACAACGGCGCGAACGGCCGGTATCAGGCGGCCCTCTCGCAAGCGCGGAACGATTTCAAGCAGTGGCTGAAAGCGACCAACTCGCCCGCCCAGGTGCTGCGAGAGTACGACACGGTGCTCAACGGCTTCGGCGTCCAGCTGAACGGAGCGAGCCTCGATTCGCTGCGCGCGGGCCCCGGCGTCACCTCCGTCGAGCAGAGCCTGACCTACGCGCCCACCATGAATCGCTCGGTCGGCGTGATCAACGCCCCGGCCGCTTGGGCGGCGCTCGGAGGAACCGCGAACGCCGGC
>DATFUN010000408.1:0-7484 GCA_035260805.1 Myxococcales bacterium
GGCGCAGGTGGTTCTTCGCGAAGCGGGGATCCTGCTTGAGCGGCTGCAGCCCGAACACGTCGCAGCACGCTTCCCAGTTGCGCACGGTGGTGGCCCCCAGGGTGAAGAACCCGTCGGAAGCACGCACGGCCTGGTAGGGCGCCGAGGTCTGATGGGCGGAGCCGAGCGGCCTGGGGATCTCGCCGGTGGCGAAATAGCGGCCGGCCTCCCAGACCGCCAGCGACACGCCCGACTCGAACAGGCACACGTCGATGAACTGGCCCAGGCCGGTGCGGTCGCGCACGCGCAGCGCGGCCAGCGCCGCGAGCGCCCCGTAGAGCGCGCAGGTGAGGTCGGTGACCGGCACCCCGACCTTGACCGGGTTCCGGCCGCCCTCCTCGCCGGTGATGGACATGAGGCCGCTCATCCCCTGCGCCATGATGTCCAGGCCCGGCCGCTGCGCGTACGGGCCGTCCTGTCCCCATCCGGAGGCGGCCACGTAGACCAGGCGGGGATTGATCCGCGAGAGACGAGTGTAGTCGAGCTCCAGGTCCTTCATGGTGCCTGGCCGGAGGTTCTCCACCAGCAGGTCCGCGCGCGCGGCCAGCCCGCGGAAGATCTCCTTGCCGCGCGGGGCCTTGAGATCCAGCGCCACCGAGCGCTTGTTCCGGTTGAGCCGCAGGAAGCTCGACGACTCGCCGTCGAGGAAGGGCCCGCTCGCGCGCGTCTGGTCGCCGCCGTCGGGGTTCTCGATCTTCACCACGTCCGCGCCGAGGTCCGCGAGCTGCAAGGTGCAGAACGGGGCGGCCATGAAATTGCCGACCTCGAGCACCCGGATCCCGGCCAGCGCCGTCTCGGCCATTCCACACCTCCAGAGCCGATCTATACTGTCGGGCATGCCCTTGTCCTGCGAAGAAGCGTTGCGGGTGGTCGGCGGTGCACACGAGCGGGCCCGGCAGATCGGCATCCGCGTGACGGTGGTGGTGGTCGACGAGGGGGGCCTGTTGCAGGCGCTCGCGCGCATGGACGGCGCGCCGCCGCTCTCGTCCCAGATCGCGGAAGCCAAGGCGGTGGGCGCGGCGGTCTGGCACCGGGACGGGGCGTCGCTGGCGCAGGTCCACCAGGAGCGTCCGGGGTTTTTCAGCGCGGTGGCGCAGATGGTGCGCGTCCCCATCGTCCCCGGGCTCGGGTCCACGCTGATCCGCCGCGAGGGCGCGGTCCTCGGCGCGGTGGGCGTCTCGGGCGGCAAGCCCGAGCAGGACCTCGACTGCGCCGAGGCGGGCCTCAAGGCGCTGGCAAAGTAATCTCCGCGTGCGCCCCCAGGCGCGCCGCGTTACAGTCGCGCCCCCCGCGCTGGAGGGCCACAGGTGGCCGACCTGCACGCAGAGAAGATCCTCATCCTCGACTTCGGATCGCAGTACACCCAGCTCATCGCGCGGCGCGTGCGCGAGCTGCACGTCTACTGCGAGATCCATCCCTGCACGATGCCTCTCGCGCAGATCCGCGCCTTCGCGCCGCGCGGGATCATCCTCTCCGGCAGCCCTTTCAGCGTGGAGCAGCCCGGCGCGCCGCTGGTGGACCGGGCGGTGTTCGAGATGGGCGTCCCCGTCCTGGGCGTCTGCTACGGCCTGCAGCTCATGGCCAAGCTGCTCGGCGGCGCCATCGACCGCACCGCGCACCGCGAGTACGGACATGCGCGGGTGGAAGTGATCGAGCCGGTGGGCCCGTTCCGCGACCTGCGCCCCGGGGAGCACCTCGAAGTGTGGATGAGCCACGGCGACAAGGTGTCCGCGCCTCCGCGCGGCTTCCGCGTCATCGGGCGCAGCGAGAACTCGCCGTTCTGCGCGGTGGCCAATCCGGAGAAGCGCCTCTATGCGATCCAGTTCCACGCCGAGGTGGCCCACACGCCGCGCGGCCGCGAGCTGTACGAGGCGTTCCTGGAAGAATGCGGGGTGAGCTTCAGCTTCCGGATGGGCGCGTTCATCGAGGATGCGACGGCGCGCATCCGCGAGCGCGTCGGCAAGGAACGCGTGATCTGCGCCCTCTCCGGCGGAGTGGACAGCGCGGTGGTGGCGCTGCTCCTCCACCGCGCCATCGGACCGCAGCTGCAGTGCATCTTCGTCGACAACGGCCTCCTCCGCGAAGGCGAGGCCGAGCAGGTGCAGCAGACGTTCGCCGGCCGCTTCCACCTGCCGCTCCGCACCGTCGACGCGCGCGCCCGGTTCCTCGAGAAGCTGCGCGGGGTCACCGATCCAGAGCGCAAGCGGAAGATCATCGGCAACGAGTTCATCGCCGTCTTCGAGCACGAGGTCGAGCGCGACCGTGCCGAGCACGGCGAGGCGCGCTTCCTCGCCCAGGGGACGCTCTATCCCGACGTGATCGAGAGCGTCTCCTTCAAGGGTCCCAGCCAGGTGATCAAGAGCCACCACAACGTGGGCGGCCTCCCGGAGCGCATGCGCATGCAGCTCATCGAGCCCCTGCGCGAGCTGTTCAAGGACGAGGTGCGCGCGCTGGGCCGCGAGTTGGGCCTGCCGGAAGCGATCGTCGCCCGCCAGCCGTTCCCCGGGCCCGGGCTCGCGATCCGCGTGCTCGGCGAGGTCACCGAGGAGCGGCTGCAGCTGGTGCGCAAGGCGGACGTCATCGTCCAGGAAGAGGTGGCCAACGCCGGCCTGCGGGAGCGGCTCTGGCAGGCGTTCGCGGTGCTCCTGCCGGTCCGGAGCGTGGGAGTGATGGGCGACGAGCGCACCTACGACTCGGCCTGCGTGCTGCGCGCGGTGGAGAGCCTCGACGGGATGACGGCGGACTGGGCGCGGCTTCCGTACGACCTGGTCGCCCGGATCTCGGGACGGATCACCAACGAAGTGCGCGGCATCAACCGCGTGGTCTACGACGTCTCCTCCAAGCCGCCGGCGACCATCGAGTGGGAGTAGGGCGGCTGCGGCTGGTCCCGCTCGCCTCGGCGCTGCTCGCCGCCGCCCCTGCGCGCGCGACCAGCGTGAACGAGGAGGTCAGCGTCACCGGAACGCAGACCACTCCGCAGAACCCCCGCGCGGGGAACGTCTCCAACCTCTTGAGCGCGAGCGTCGACGTCGGCGAGAGGTGGACGGTGAATGCCAGCGCGCGGATCACGCTGGAAGCTTCCACCCCGGCGGCCACCGGCGCGTTCCCCGACCGGGGAGGCACGGTCGCCGATTTCAGCGGCGGCGTCGACTGGGAGGCGAACGACAACTGGACCTTCGGCGTCGCGCTGGACGTCTCTCCGCAGAGCACGCTGGAGAGCGACGCGCGGCTGCGCGTGCAGGATCGCGCGACCGACGTGGTGCTGCAGGCGACCAGCTCCGTCGCCTCGCTCGGCCTGCTCGGCACCTACGACACGGCCGGCGTGTCGGATCTCGAGGCGTCGTTCACCGCCGGCATCGACCTGAGCCGCATCGACACGCGGCAGCAGGTCGCGGACGCGCGGCATGCCGACGATGGGACCTCCGTCGGTCTCGCCGATCTGCGGGCGAGATGCCTGCCGGTTCGATCGGGCTGCCGCGCCCTGGTGCCCGCCATCGACGGCGTCTCCGACGTGCTTCGCTACGCGCGCTTCTCCGGCGGCGCGAGCGCCACCGTGCGGGCGGACACCGACCTGGCGGTCAACCTGGACTACTACGCCTACTTCGACGATCCGGCCGCGGTGGGCGTCTTCACCATCGCCACCGCGGGACGGTTCGGCGCCGGCGCACCGATCGCCCCGCTGCGCTACCTCCTGCGACCCCAGATCGCGCATCGATTCGGGGCCTTCTCCCTGAAAGCATGGGTGCAGCTCGGCCGGTACGTGCCCGAGGCGGGGCAGGGCACCGCCGGGATCGGCGCCAAGGCGCAGGTCCGCTTGTCGCGCTCGCTGCGCATCTGGCTGAGCGCGTCCGGACAGCGCGACGAGGACGCGAGCGGCGCGATCTCGCGCACCGGCGGCTTGGCCCTGGGGGCCGGGTACCGCTTCTAGCGCCGCTCTTGCAAACGGAAGGGATCGCGGTTAATCTTGCATGTGAAAGGAACCCCGCATGCCCGTCCGGGAGCTGCAGCGCAAGCCTCGCCCCGAAGCCGTGGTCGCCAGGGCGCTGGTGCGCGCGGCGCAGCGGCTGGGGATCTCGCAGGCGGAGCTGGCGGAGGTGCTCGGCACCAGCGCCGCGAGCGTCTCGCGCACCTTCGCCGGCGAGCGTCCCGTCGCCCCCGAGTCCGCCGAAGGGCGCCACGCGCTCCTGTTCCTGCGCCTGTTCCGCAGCCTGGACACGCTGGTCGGCGGGGACGAGGAGAAGGCGCGCCGCTGGCTCGAGGCGCCCAACGCCCACCTCGGAGGCCAGCCGCCGCGGGCGCTCCTCGCCTCCACCCCGGGACTGGTCCGTGTCGCAGAGTATCTGGACGCGATGCGCGGGACCCTCTGAGGTCCGCCCGCTGCGCGGCCGCTTCTGCCGCGTGGTCGAGGCGCAGTTCCGCAACTCCACGCGCAAGCTGGTCGACTCCGACGCCGAGCAGGAGGCGCTCGAAGAGCTGATCGACCGGCGCGCCAAGCTGCCCGTGCCAGCCGGATTCGAGGGCCTGCACTACCTGCTCTACACGCCGTTCCGCCACCCGCCGCTCCGCAACGGCTCGCGGTTCGGCACGCGGCTCGAACGGGGCATCCTCTACGGCGCGCGCGAGCTGCCCACCGCCTTCGCCGAGGTCGCCTACTACCGGCTGGTGTTCCTCGACGGCTCCTCCGCCGACCTGGGCGACCTGCACCTCGACCTGACCGCCTTCTGGTTCGGCATCTCCGCGGCGCGGGCCGTCGATCTCTCGCAGGACCCGTTCCGCGAGCACGAGGCACAGATTTCTTCGCCGACCCGGTACGGGCCTGCGCAAAGGCTTGGCGCGGAGATGCGCGCCGCCTCGGTGCACGCCTGCCTCTATGTGTCCGCCCGCGCCGAGGGACGGCGGCTGAACGTGGCGGTCTTCGAGAACTGCTTCCGCCCGGGCAGGCCGTTGCGCGAGGAGCCCTGGAGCTGCACCGCGAATCGGTCGGGCGCCGAGTTTCGGGCGCGCAGCCTGCTCGGGCCTTCGCTGTGGCACGCCTTTGCCCGCGCGCAGTTCGAGGTGGCCGGGCGGCTGCCCGCGCCCGCGCTCGACTGAAAAGCTACTGTTTGGCGGCGGCCGGCTTCTGCTGCTGTCCCTTGAAGATGTCCTTGGGGATCATGCAGTGGACGCCCTTGCGCCCGTCCACCACCTGGCTGACGCGGCAGTCGCCGATCATCGAGGCCAGGCCGTAGGCCTTGTCGCGCTCCATGCCCTTCACGGTGGTGAGGAACTCGACCTCCTCACGGACGGCGTTGACCATCGCCTTGTCCAGGCTCTCGTCGAAGCCCACCGTGATCCAGTGCGTCTTGGTCTCGATGCGCGGCCAGGTGAGCTTCATGTCCTTGCGGACGATGGGCTGCAGCCGGATCTCCTCGTACGAGCACTCCAGCGCGGTCAGGTTCACCTCGCCGTTGCCCTGCACGCAGTGCGAGTCGCCCGTCCAGATCAGCCCGCCCTTGAGGAACACGGGGATGAAGATGGTCGAGCCTTCCTGCAGCTCGTTGATGTCCATGTTGGAGCCGTTCTTCCAGGGCCGGATGGTGCTCACCGGGGCCATCGGGTCCTTCGAGCCGCCCTTGCGCGGCGACGGGTCGTCGGGATCGATGCCCACCGCCAGCGTGCCAGGGAAGGGCCGCAGCGGCAGCACGATGCCGGACCCGACGTCGACGCGCTTGTTCTTCACGTCCAGCTTGAAGAACTCGACGTGCCCCTCCGGGAACTCGGGCGCCAGCGCGCCGATGGTGGGGAACTCCTTGCCCGGGAGGTTGAAGTTCGTGCCGATCGTCTTCGGCACGATCTTGAGGATGCGGATCTCCATCACGTCGCCGGGCTCGGCCCCTTCGACGTAGATCGGCCCGGTGAGGGAGTGCGGCCCGCCGCCGGGGTTCGCCTTGCGCAACTCGACGATCTTTTCCATCGAGATGCCCGGCTGGATCTGGTCCCTGGCGTGCATCAGCGTCTCGACGGAGACGGTGTCGCCCGACTTGATGGTCAGCTTGGGCTTCTCACTCGGGTCGAGCCAACCCCACGCCACGCTCTCGGGCGTGGCCTTGAGCACGTAGTGCTTTGCCGCGGCGGGGAACGGCGCGGCGGCGACGGCGATCCAACCCAACAACGCAGCGCATCGGACACGAACGCAGGCCATGTGTGTGTGTCTCCTCGGCGGCATTCTCCACGATCGCACGCAAACGCGCACCTGGGTTCGCCCGGTTGACGGAATGCGATACGCTGCCGCGGCAGGGGTACCTCGATGTTCGACCCGGTTGCGGTTCCTGCCGATGCCCGCCGGCGCTTCCGTGCTCCGGTGGCGGTGTCGCTATCCGTCCATCTCTTGGCCGCCGCGCTGGTCCCGGCGATGACCCGCCTGCAGCCTCCGGCGGCGGCTCCGGAGGGCGTCTTCGTGCTCCTGCAACCGCGCCCGCCGGCTCCGGCGGCGGCACCGCTGGGGCCCGCGCCAGCGGCGAAGCCGCCCAGGCCCAAACGGCAGCCGGTGCGGCGACCGGCCCTCGCAAAGGCCGCGCTGGTACCGCCTATGGCGGTGCCCGCCGCGCCGCCTCCGCCGGCGGAGGAGCGTCCCGCGCCCGCGCCGCCGCCTGAAGAACCGGCGCGGCCGGACGGGAGGCCAGGCGGGCTCGGGGAGTCGGCCGGAAGCGGAGCCGGCATCGGGCTTCCCACCAACGCCGACGGACGCATCGAGTACGACGATGCGCTCATGACGCCCCCCGAACGCCTGTCCGGGCCCGATCCCGAGTACACCTACCTGGCGCGCGCCCACGACGTGCAGGGCGTGATGCTCGTGAAGTGCCTGGTCACCACGCTGGGCGTCGTCCGCGACTGCCGCGTCATCCAGGGGCTTCCGTACATGGACGGAGCGGTCGTGGACGCTCTGCTGCGGCGCCGCTACACACCGGCACGGCTCCCGGACGGCAGCGCGATCGAGGTCGAGTACACGTTCCGCATCCGGCTGCAGCTCGTGCGGTGAGCGCATCTGGTCGCGGCGCGTCCAAAGGGGGAGCAGGACTGCGTTGCGGCTTTCGCCGGCTAGCACTTACGATGGAATCGAGGGGGAGCCATGCCACGACTGATGCTGGTCGCGTTGCTGGCCATGACCGGCTGCACCGTGCTCTACCGCACCGGGAATGGTTCGAGGTCGGGCGATCGCGTGATTGGCGTGGGGGGGACCGCGCCGGGGATGCCCATCCCGCCAGGGGTGGTCATTCCGATTGATGCGACCGATAACGGCCTCTGCTCTCCGGACGATACGGACCCGCAGCACACGTGCCCGGCGAAGGCCGGTCCGGATCAACGCTAGGTCGACCGGTCGCGTACGCCCCTCCGGGCGGAGTTACCGTAATCGGTCCCCGCCGCGCCGCCGCCCGAAGAACCGGCGCGGCCGGACGGCAGGCCGG
>DATFUN010000409.1:0-7451 GCA_035260805.1 Myxococcales bacterium
GACGGCCAGCTTCGCTCCCGCCTCCACCGCCTGCCCTTCCTGCGCGTGCAACTCCGAGACGACGCCCGCCTTCGGACTCTTGAGCTCGTTCTCCATCTTCATCGCCTCGACGACGACCAGGCCCTGTCCTTCCTGGACCTGCTCGCCCTGCTTGACGAGCACCCGCACCACCTTGCCCGGCATCGGCGAGTCCACCCGCTGCGGGCCTTCCAGGCTGAACTTTCCCGAGGCGCGGCGCAGGCGGAGGCGGCGCTCGTCGAGGATCTCCAGCTCGTGCACTTCGTCGCCGACCAGCACCGCGACGCGCCCGTCCTGGCCCGGCTCGACCTCGCAACGCACGCTCCGGCCGTCCACCAGCAACGACATCGCGTGCCCGGCGAGGTGCACGGCATCGACCTCCAGCGTGCGGGCGCCCGGGCCCTCCTTCGTTCCTTCGTGGATCGTCACCCGGTACTTCTCCGCGCGCGGCGTGATCTCGATCAGCCGCTCCACTCCTCCGATCGACGCCTGGTATCTCACCCGTTCCTCCGCAGCGTCTCCAGGCGCCCGGCGCGCGCCCAGGCCGATTCGCGGGCGGAAGGCCCGGCGGCCGGCGCGAGCGCCGCGCGCTGGTCCTGCTCGAGCTGCCAGATGGCCGCGGCGGCGAGCGCCATCTCCTGCTCCGGCGTCGGATCCGTTCCGTCGGGCTTCTCCGGCAGCAGCCGGTCCGCGGCGCGGGCGAGGATGCCGGTGTCGTAGTCGCCGCGGCGGAACTCCTCCAGGTCGAGGATCCCCTTCAGGTAGCGCGTGTTGGTGACGATGCCCTTCACCACCGTCTCCGAGAGCGCGCGCCGCAGGCGCGCGATCGCTTGCTCGCGGGTCTGCGCCCAGACGGCGAGCTTGCCGATCATCGGATCGTAGTAGCGGGGCACCTCGGACCCCGACTCCACTCCCCAGTCGTTGCGGACCCCCGGCCCGGCCGCGAGCCGCGCGTCGGTGATCACGCCGGGGCTGGGAAGGAAGTTCCGCGCCGGATCCTCGGCGTAGAGCCGCGCCTCGATGGCGTGCCCGCGCAGGTTCCGGGGCACGTCCTCCTGGGTCCAGGGCAGCCGCGCTCCCTGCGCCACCTCGATCTGCCAGCGCACCAGATCGAGCCCCGTGCACCACTCCGTCACGGGGTGCTCGACCTGGAGGCGCGTGTTCATCTCCAGGAAGTAGAACTGGTGCGAGGTCCCGTCGACCAGGAACTCGCAGGTCCCCGCTCCCACGTAGCTCACCGCGCGGGCTGCCTTGACGGCCACCTCGCCCATCTTCGTGCGCAGCTCGGCCGTGACCACGGGCGAGGGCGTCTCCTCGATGACCTTCTGATGCCGCCGCTGGACGCTGCACTCGCGCTCGCCCAGCCAGATGCAGCTCTGCTGCTGGTCCGCGAAGATCTGGATCTCCACGTGCCGGGGCCGGGTGACGGCCTTTTCGATGTAGACCCGGCCGTCGCCGAATGCCGAGAGCGCCTCGCGCTTCGCCGTGGCGAGCGCCGCGTCGAACTCCCGCGGCTCCGAGACCAGCCGCATCCCCTTGCCGCCGCCGCCTGCCGCCGCCTTGAGCATGATCGGGTAGCCGATCTCCTGGGCCTTTCGCTTGGCCTGCTCCTCGCCGCCTTCCGGGATCGGCTCCTTGAGGCCGGGCACGATCGGCACGCCGGCCTCGCTGACCTTCCTCCGCGCGCGGGTCTTCTCGCCCATCTCCTCCATCGCCTCGGGCGGCGGGCCGATGAAGACGATGCCGGCGTCCCGGCACGCGCGCGCGAACGCCGCGTTCTCGCTGAGGAACCCGTAGCCGGGGTGGATGGCGTCCGCGCCCGTCCTGCGCGCGGCGGCGAGCACGTTCTCGATCGAGAGGTAGCTCTCCCGCGAGGGCGCCGGGCCGACCCGTGCGGCCTCGTCGCAGGAGCGGACGTGGAGAGCGGCGCGGTCCGCGTCGCTGTAGATGGCGACGGTGCGGATCCCCATCTCGCGGCAGGTGCGGGCGACGCGGACGGCGATCTCGCCGCGGTTGGCGATGAGGATCTTGCGGATGGCCACGCTCAAGGTTTCCTCCAGGGGCGCGAAACCTATCCCGCGCGCCGCGCGGCGGCCAGCCCGGTGGCGCCAGGAGGCGCCGCGCCTGCTCCGAAGTGCGCACCGTACCCGCGCTTCCCACACCGCGCGAGAACCGACCCGGGCGGAGCATTGCAGTCTTACACGTCTCCCTTGCTATTCCCGCGGTCCGACCCGAATCGGCCGTGACCTGGAGAACATCATGAAGCGAATCCTTCTCGGCCTCGTGCTTTGCGCGGCCGCGTGCAAGCCGGCGGCGGAGGCTCCGCAGCCGCCGAAGGGCCCGGTGATCGTCCTCGGACAGCTGATCGACCGGACCGGCTCCATTGCGACGCCGAGCTGGTCCGATTCCATCCGGCTGGCGGTCACCCAGGTCAACCAGGCCCTGAAGCAGTCCGGCAAGGCGTTGCGATTCGAGCTGGCCGAGATCAATTCGGGCAACTCGCCGGAGATGGCGCGCGCCGGCGCCCTGCAGCTCGTCAAGCAGCAGAACGCGAAGGCGATCGTCACCGACTCCAGCCAGGACGACATCGCCGTCAACATGCTGAATTACGACGGCGACCTCTCGCACCAGCTGGACGTCCCGATCGTCTGCATGGCGTGCACCTCGCCGGCGATCGACGACCCGGAGGCGCAGGACGCCGATCCGGTGAAACAAGCGGCCCTGCGGAATGGCAAGGGCTGGAACTTCCGCACCACCATGTCGGACGCGTACCAGGCGCGCATGCTGGTCCAGATGCTCGTGTCCGCCGGCGAGAACGGCGACGCGAACGGCGACGGCAAGTTCAAGCTGTCGATCTACGCCAGCGACGACCCCTACGGTCACGGCTTCTCGGACGCCATCAAGGCTGACGCCACCGAGTCACGCCCAGGCGCGATCGTCGAGCAGCTCTTCCATGGCGTGAAGGTCAATCCGGCCGAATACGACTGGGCCGCGGACGTGGCCAGGGTGACCGACAAGAAGACCCACGGGAAGGTCGACGCCCTGCCGGACGCGGTGGTGGAGATCACCTTCCCGAAGTTCTCGGTGGGCTTCACCAAGGCCTACCTGGCGAGCGGATCCAAGGTGCGGCTGGTGCACACGCACAACTTCAGGGCGGCGCGCGTGATCGAGACCCTGAAGGCCGCGGTGGAGGGCCAGGAAGGCACCTCCCAGGCAGTGCTGGGCGAAGGTGCCGCGGGCCAGGCGTTCGCCGGGGACCTCAAGGCTTCGACCGGCCAGTCGCCGGCCTTCCGCGACGCGGCCGCGTACGACGCCGCGATGACCGTCATGCTGGCCGCGCTGCAGGCTGCCGAGCGCAGGCACCTGGCAGATCCCGCGATGGTGAGTGGCGCCGAGATCCGCGAGGCGCTGGGCGCGATCAACGACTCGAACGGAGAGCGCGTCAATGCCGGGACTGCCGGTGTCGCGCGGTCGCTGGAGCTGATCGCGGCTGGCAAGCCGTTCGACTACCAAGGCGCGTCCGGTCCCTGCGACTTCGACTCCCGCGGCGACGTGGTCGCCCAGCTTGCCCGCTTCCAGGTGCGGGGCGGCAGGTTCGTGGACGTCGAACGATTCGACTGCCTGAGGGATCCGTCCTGCCCGCAAGTGCACGAGCGGGCCGAGAGCCCCTGACCGGAGCTCAGGGCTCGGTTCCGCCCGAGGCGAGCTGAGGCGGCCGCGCGGCGCGGAAGAGGAGAGGATTCGCCGGGCCGTGAGGCAGGTCGAGCTGGTAGTGCAGGTGGGGACCGGTGGAGAGGCCGCTGTTTCCAGAGAGGGCGATGACCTGCCCTCTCGCCACCGCGTCGCCCGGCGCCACCAGCAGCGCGTCGTTGTGGCAGTACACCGTCGAGACCCCGCTGCCGTGGTCGACGAGCACGAGCCGGCCGCTCACCCGGTCGTCGCTGGCGCGGCGCACGAGGCCTTCCCCCGCCGCGCGGACGGGAGTGCCGATGGGAACCCCCAGGTCCACGCCGGAGTGGAACCGGCGCCCGCCAAGCAGGGGATGTGCGCGCACGCCGAAGGGAGAGGTCACCTGCGCGGATTCGGGCAGCGGCCACGCCAGCGCGTAGGCGGTGCCGAGCGTGAGCGCGGTGGCGGCGAGCTCGATTCTTTCCGCGTAGCGCGGCGGCAGCTGGCGCGCCAGCTCCTCGAGGCTGGCTGCGCCACGCGCGGCTCCGGCACGATCCCGGGCGAATCGCGCCGCCTCCTCCCCGCAGAACAGGGAAAGCACGGCGGCCTCGCGCGAACCCTGCCGCTGGGCCTCGCGCCCGATCCAGTCTCCCAGCGCATCCGCGGAACCCGAGCGGAGCCCGGCCCGGGCGAGCACCTGCGCCCGGTCCGCCGGGGAAGTCCTCTCCAGGGCGGATTGCGCGCCGAGGCCCAGAGCGGCACCCGGCGAGAGCGCTGCGCGGGGCGGCAGCGGCTCGGCGAGCTGGTACGCGCGCGCTCCGGCGCCGTAATACGAGAGGAGCCCCGGCGTGACGCTCCGGCCGCCGGCGAGGCGGGCGAAGGCGCCGCGCAGGAGCGCGCCCGGCGGGGTGTGGTACCAGGCTGCCCACAGGCAAAGAGCCGCCAGGAGGAGATCGGCGAAGCTGCGCGCGCGCCGCATCACCGCAGGAAGGAGAGCAGCGGCGCGGCGCGGAGGGCCGCGAGCGCCAGCGGCAACACCAGCGCCGCGCCGGGCAGCCCGGCGGTGAATGCCCGCCCGCGGCGACGCGGGATCCGGCCGGAGCGCGCGTCGGCGCGGACCAGCGCGTGCACGACGGCGCGCCAGGCGATGAAGGCGACCAGGCCGAGCACCGCGGCGAGCGCGCATCCCCGGGCCAGCGCGTCCGCCGCCGAACCGATCGCGCCGCGGAGTCCGAAGTGGAGGGTGCCTTCCAGCAGCCGGCCGACCGCGCACGATCCGGCGAGCGCCACCGCACCCGTGGCGGCCGGATACACGAGCCGCACCGTGGTGGGCCGGTCCCACGCCTTGGCCACGAGCTCGCGAAACCTCTTCACCTCGTCAGCCCGCTCGTCGTAGCCGAGCATGGGCAACGCAAGCAGCGCATCCGCGGCCAGCTCCCAGAGGAGGGCGACGCCGCGGGCGAAGAAGATGCGCTGCGAAGGGCCGACCAGATCCACCAGCGGGGCGGTCAACGCCCAGCGGGAGGCGAGGCCGTCGAACGCGGCATCCGCGGCGTCGACCAGCCGCAGGATCAGCTCGCCCACCACGTCGGCCGCGGTGTGTACGCCCACGGCCACGAGCGCGCAGAGCGCCAGCGGCAGGAAGAACCAGCGCACGCGGTCGGCGAGCCGGGCGGCCGCGTCGAGCGCGCTGGCCGGTGGAGCGGTCCCGGGGGCGGGCATCGGATCCGATCCTCGCCGGGCGGCGGCAGCGCGCGCAACTTCAATCCTTGCGCGCCACCAGCCTGCGCAGGTTGCGGTTCACGCGGCGTTCGTCGACGCGGAAGCCGGCCCGGCGCACCGCGGCTTCGGTGTCGCGGTTCGGATGGCACCCGCCCGTGATGCGCGTCCAGGCGGGCTGGATGAAGTCCTGCCAGCGCGCCTCCCAGCGCCGCTCCGAGCGGACGTGCTCGAGCAGGCGCAGCGTGCCCGGGTCGCGCAGCACGCGGCGCACTTCCAAAAGCGCTGCCCCCGGATCGGCGACGCTGCAGAGCACCAGGCTGACCGCGACCGTGTCGAATGCTCTCGCCCGGAACGGCAGCGCCTCGGCCCTCGCGCAAGCCAACGGGACTTGAGGTGCGCGCCGGCGGGCGCGCCGCAGCGAGTCCAACGAGGGGTCGATCCCGATCACCCGGGTGGAGGGCGGGTACCGGGGCAGGTTGCGCCCGGTCCCGCAGCCGACCTCCAGCGCGCGCCCGCTCGCGCCGGCGGTCAGCCAGGAGCGCAGCTTCCACAGGCCGATGCGGTCGGTGATCGCCATGACCGCGTCGTAGATCAGCGGGATCTGCTCGATTCCGCGCGGCATCTACAGGGGGATGTTGCCGTGCTTGCGACGCGGCACCTCGGCGCGCTTGGTCCGCAGCATCGAAAGGGCCCGGCACAGGCGCGGCCGCGTGTCCTCCGGGAGGATCACTTCGTCCACGTACCCCAGCTCGGCGGCCTTGTACGGGTTGGCGAAGGTGTTCCGGTAGCTCTGCACCAGGTCCTCGCGGGTCCGGGCGTTCTTCTCCAGCTCGCGGCGGAAGACGATGTTCACCGCGCCTTCGGGGCCCATCACCGCGATCTCGGCGGTGGGCCAGGCGAGGTTCACGTCGGCGCGGATGTGCTTGGAGGCCATCACGTCGTACGCCCCGCCGTAGGCCTTGCGCGTGATCACCGTCAGCTTGGGCACCGTGGCCTCGGCAAAGGCGTAGAGCAGCTTCGCGCCGTGGGTGATGATCCCGCCCCATTCCTGCTCGGTCCCGGGCAAGAAGCCGGGCACGTCCACGAAGGTGACCAGCGGGATGTTGAAGGCGTCGCAGGTGCGCACGAACCGGGCCGCCTTCCTCGAGGCGCCGATGTCGAGCACGCCGGCCAAAACGGCAGGCTGGTTGGCCACGATCCCGACCGACTGGCCGGAGAGGCGCGCGAACCCGGTGACGATGTTGCGCGCGTAGTGCTCCGCGACCTCGAGGAAGTGGCGGTCGTCGACCACCGCCCGCACCACCTCCTTGATGTCGTACGGCTTGTTCGGGCTCTCGGGGACGATGGTCTTCAGCGCCTCGTCGCGACGGTCCGGTGGATCCTGGGTGGGCACTGCCGGCGGAGCGTCGAGGTTGTTCGAAGGCAGGAAGGAGAGCAGCTCGCGCAGGATGCGGATAGCGGAGGCCTCGTCCTCGGCGGCGAAGTGCGCTACGCCGCTGCGCGCGTTGTGGGTCTGCGCGCCGCCCAGGTCTTCCTTGCTCACCTCCTCGTGCGTCACGGTCTTGATGACGTCGGGGCCGGTGATGAACATATACGAAGTATTCTTCGCCATGACGATGAAGTCGGTCATCGCCGGCGAATAGACGGCGCCGCCCGCGCACGGTCCGAGGATGGCGGAGAGCTGCGGCACCACGCCGGACGAGGCGACGTTGCGGTAGAAGATCTCCGCATAGCCGGCGAGCGAGACGACGCCTTCCTGGATGCGCGCGCCGCCCGAGTCGTTCAGGCCGACCACCGGGCAGCCGGTGCTGACCGCGAGATCCATCACCTTGCAGATCTTCTCCGCGTACGCGCCGGAGAGGCTGCCGCCGAACACGGTGAAGTCCTGGGCGAAGAGAAAGACCTGCCGGCCCTCGACCGTGCCGTAACCGGTGACCACCCCGTCGCCGAGGATCTTCTTGTCCTGCATGCCGAAGTCGTCGCAGCGGTGGACCTTGAACTTGTCCAGCTCGAGGAAGCTGCCCGGGTCGAGCAGGAGCTCG
>DATFUN010000410.1:0-14565 GCA_035260805.1 Myxococcales bacterium
CTGCGCCTTTCGCGCCCCGCCGTTCACGGTGATCGAGATCTCGTGCGTGGCCATGTCATTGACCTCCCGCGCGCTGCAGCGCCTGCTTGAGCGCCCTGACCGCCAGCACCCGCGCCATCTCGCGCTTGTACTCGACCGACCCTCTCCGGTCGGGAGTGGGCGTGCTGGCCTCCGCCGCACCGCGCGCCGCCTCGGCGATGGCCGCATCGCTGGGCCGCTTGCCCACCAGGGCGTCCTCGGCATCGCGGGAACGCACCGGGGTCGGCCCGACGTTGGTCAGCGCCAGGCCGACGCGGTCGAACGCGCCGTTCGCGCCGAGCGTCACCTGCGCCGCGGCGGCGGCCGTCGCGTAGTCGCCGACCTTGCGCTCGAGCTTCACGTAAGCTCCCCCGCTGCGCGGAGGTGGGGCCGGCACGCGGATCTCGGTGAGGATCTCGTCCGGCTGCAGCGCGGTGGTGAAGAGGCCCAGGAAGAACTGGTCGATGGGGATCACGCGCTCGCCGGAGGGACCCACCGCCACCACCTGCGCGCCGAGCGCCAGCATGGTCGCGGGATGGTCGTTGCCGGGATCTCCGTGGGCGAGGTTGCCGCCGACCGTGGCCAGGTTGCGCACCAGCGGATCGGCGATCACGCGCACGGTGTCGTGGAGGATGGGGTACCGGGTCCGGATCAGCTCGGACTGCTCGAGCGCCGACTCGCGGGTGCGGCCGCCGATGCGCAGCATGCCGCCTTCCTCCTTGACGTACTCGAGCCCAGGGATGCGCCCGATGTCCACCAGGTGCTCGGCATGGCCCAGCCGCAGCTTGAGCAGCGGCAGCAGGCTCTGTCCCCCCGAGAGCACCTTCGCCCCCTCGCCGTAGCGGGACAGGAGCGACACGGCCTCCGACAGCGTGGCGGGCGCGTGGTAATCGAAGCCGGCAGGGATCATGTGACCCTCCTTTGAGGGCGATCAGCGGAAAAGCAGGTAGAGCACCACGGCGGCCGCCGCGACGGCTACCCAGAAGCCAGGACGGCGAACGGTCCGGCCCGCGGCGCGAACCGCCACCGTGGCCCCGAGCGAACCCAGGTCGAGCGCCTCCGCCGGGGCGGTCCCCGGACCGGCAGCAGCGGCAACCTGGACAGCGGAGGGGGCCGGAGCGGCCGCAGCGGGAATCGCCGCGGCCGGAGCCGGCGCGGAAACGAGGTTCTGGCCGGGCTCCAGCTCGGCGCGCATCCGCTGCGAGAAGACCTGGAAGAGCTGGTCGCTGACGTCCTGGACCATGCCCCGGCCCATCTGCGCCAGGATGCCGGTGATGTTCACCTTGGACGCGGCGGTCACCTGGGTCTCGCCCGGCGAAAGCTCCTTGATGGAGCTGGTCAGTCGCAGGTCGGCGCCGCCGCGCCCCTTCACGTCCTGGCCGGTGGCGACGATCTCGGCGGTGTGGGCGGAAGCGTCGAGCCGCTCGAACACCACCTTCCCCTTGTAGCTGGTGGAGACCGGGCCGACCTTCACCGCCATCGTCCCGGCGAACGTCTTCTCGTCGATGCGATCGGTGATGGCGGCCCCGGGCATGCAGCGGGCGACGCGCTGCGGATCGGTGAGGAATCCCCACACCGCGGCGGGCGGCGCCTTGACCACGAACGTCTTGACGATCTCGATGGCCATCGCTCACGCTCCAGCCGCCGCCGGCGCGAGATAGCGCTGCGGATCGGCGGTGAACTTCTCGCGGCAACGCGGATTGCAGAAGTAGAAGGTGCGCCCGGCGTGATCGGCGCGGTGGCGCGCGGTCGCGACGGCGACGGTCATCCCGCACACCGGGTCGATCTCGGAGCGCGCGGCGGGCACGGGCTCGGGCGCGAGGGCGTCCGCCTGCGTGCGGCGGAGCTGGACGATCTCCGCCAGGATGCTCAGGGCGACCTCTTCCGGAAGGCGGGCGCCGATGTCGAGCCCGGCCGGGTTCTTGATGCCGTCGAGCGCCGCCGCCGCCACGCCGCGCGCGAGGAGCGACTCGCGCAGCTGCGCGAAGCGCTTGCGGCTGGCGACCACCGCCAGGTACGCGGGGCGGGCCGCGAGCGCTGCGGCGACGGCATCTTCGTCGCTCTCGCCCATGGTCGCGACCACCGCGAAGAGGCGCTCCGCGCCCCGGGCAGGAGCGGCTGCGCTTTCGCCCGCCGCTTCGACGCGGTACCCCATCGCCTTGCCGAGCTGCAGGAGCGCGCGGGCGGCAGGCGACTCCCCGTAGAGGAGGAGCCGCGGCGCGGGGACCACCGGTTCCAGGTAGATGTCCACCGTCCCTCCGCTGTGGCACCGCATGGGCAGCGCGACGACCCCCGGGCGCAGCTCGCGGTCCGGCTCCGGCGAGAGCGACACCAGCCGCGGCTGGCCGTCGGCGAGCGCGCGGGCCGCCTCGGTCCTCACGACCGGCTGCGTGCAGTTGCCGCCGAGCCAGCCGTGGTAGGCCCCGTCGGCGGTGATCACCGCCATGTCGCCCTGGTGCGCCGAGCTGTACGACTCGCGCCGCACCACGGTGGCGAGCACGAACGGCTCGCCTCGCCGGGCGAGGTCGGCCGCCAGCTCGAGCAGCTCGGCACGCATCGGTGCCTAACCCCCTTCGATGCGGGACCGGACGCGGTCCAGGTCCTCGGGGACGTCCAGATCGGTCAGCGCGGAGGCCGGCCACCGGACCTCGATGGCCTCGGCGCGGTGCGCCTTCACCACCTGCTTGCCGCAGCCGTCGCCCGCGAGGGCGCGCAGCTCGCCGAAGAGCAGCCGGCCGTAGAGGATGGGCGGGGCGAGCACTTCGCCGTAGACCGAGGCGACCAGCGGAGCTTCGGAGGCGCGGTAGCGCTCGACGAGCGCGCGCACCATCGCGGCGGTCACGAACGGCATGTCCGCGAGCATCAGCACCGCTCCCGAGGCGTCGCCGGGCACGGCAGAGATGCCTGCGCGCAGGGAGGTGTTCATCCCGCGAGCGAACTCGGCGTTGAGCACCGGCGTGCAGCGCAGACCGGCCAGCTCCATGAGCGCCCGATCGCTCTGGTGCCCGAGCACCACCAGCACCGGGTCGAGCCCGGCCTCGCGCGCGATGCCCACCGCGCGCCGCAGCACGCTGGTGCCACCCAGCGGCTCGAAGAGCTTGTTGCGGCCCATCCGGCTCGAGGTGCCGGCGGCGAGCACCACGCCCGCCAGGCGGCCGGAGCGGTCATCCGTCATGGATGCCTCCCCGCTTGGAGCGCAAGTGCGAAGGCTCGCGCCCCGCGTTCACGGCGAGCATCTCGGCGACGATGCTGACCGCGACCTGCTCCGGGCCGTCGGCCGCGAGGTCGAGGCCCACCGGCGCAAACAGCCTCTCCGGTTCGGGCGTGCCGAGCTGCCGCAGGATCTGGTCCTTCCGCGCTCGGGGACCGAGCAGCCCGAGGTAGGCGAGCGGTTGCGCCAACAGGGCGCGCAACCAGTCCCGGTCGTGCTGCAACGCGTGCGTCTGGACGACGGCGAAGTGCCGCCGGCCGAAAGTGAGGCCGTCCAGGCCGTCCTCCGCGCGGCGTAAGACCAGGCGCGCCGGGGGAGGGAACCGCTCCGCGGTGAGGAAGGCGCGCCGGTGATCGACCACCGTCACTTCGAAGCCCGCCTGGGCGGCGAGCGCGGCGAGCGGACGCGCGTCGTCGCCGGCCCCGAAGATGACCAGGGCAGGCGGCGGACGGAGCACGTCGGTGAACACCTGCCGCCCGTCGACCTGGTCGAGCTGGCTGTCGCCGGTCTCCAGCAGCCGTGCGGCGCGCTCGGCGGCCGCGCGGTCCAGCTCCGGCGAGCCGGTCGCACCCGACAGCTTTCCGCCGGCCAGCACCAGCGAGCGGCCGGCGCCGTCTCCTTCCACCACGGTGCACACCGCGAAGGGCGCGGCAGCCGCGATCGACTCCAGGATGCGCGCGGCGGCCCCGGAGACCAGCTCGCCGCTGGCGGGCTGCACGAAGACGTCCACGGCGCCCTCGCATCCGAGCCCCAGTCCCCAGAGCGTTTCCTCGTCGGAGCCGGTGTCGTAGTGCAGGAGCCGCGGCGCGCCATCCCGCGCGACTTCCAGCGCCACGGCGCGGACGTCGGCCTCCAGGCAGCCGCCGCTGACGCCGCCGGCGGTCGAGCCGTCCTCCGCGACCAGGAACTTCGCTCCGGGCCGCCGGTAGGCCGAGCCCGAGATGCGGACCACCGTGGCCATCGCGGCCCGCACACCGCCGCCCGCCAGGTCCTTCACCCGGCCCAGGATCTCGGCGGTTTCGTGCCAATGCTTCACGAGGAGACCCCGCGCGCAGCCCTGGGTTCTATCGTCGGGAGGCTCGCAGGATCAACTCCATCGGTCGACGAGCGACCTGGACGTCAGGGCGAGCTGCGATGCGCCTTGGCCTGCGTGAAGATCGCCTTCGGGATCCGAACGTGGACCCCGACGTTCCCGTCGACCAGCTGGGTGACCTCTACGTCGCAGGCGACGCTGGCCAGCATGTATGCGTCATCCCTCGACAATCCCTGCTGGGAGGCCAGCAGGTCGACCGCTTGCCGGACGGCCATCTTCGCGGCGGACCAGAGGTCCCGATCCATTCCCATCGCGATCCAGTGCGTCGGGGTCTCGGCGCGGGGCCAGGTCAGGTGCAGGTCCTTGCGCACCATGACGCGGAAGGTGCCGACGAGCGAGGTCTCGATCGCGGTGATGTCCACCTCACCGTTCCCCTGCGCGGCATGCCCGTCGCCGATCTCGAGGAGCCCTCCCGGGACGTAGACGGGCAGGTAGAGCACGCTGCCCGCGGTGAGGTCCTTGTTGTCGAGGTTGCCGCCGTGCAGGCCCGGCGGCGCGCTGTCGATGCGGCCCATCGAGGGCGGCGGGGCGACGCCGATGCTGCCGAAGAACGGCCGCAGCGGGACCTCGATGCCCTCGGCGAAACGGGCCACCATGCGGCGCGCGTCGAGCGGGATGATCCGCGTCCGCGAGTACGGGAAGTCGTCGGGCAGGAACCCGCGGCCCACGCCGAATCCGTTGTAGGCATAGGGGATCGCCAGCTCGGCCTTGTCGATGTGCACCTCGAGCGCATCGCCAGGTTCCGCTCCCTCGACGAAGATGGGCCCGGTCAGGATGTGCCCACCGGGCCCCTTGTCGGTGACGGACTTGTCGATCTCGCGGAGCGCGGGCTCCACCTCCGCGGCCGGCACCCCTGCCTTCTCCAACCGCGCCGGAGTGGAAGTGATCAGGGTGCGGACGATCACGGTGTCCCCGGACGAGATGCGCAGCGCCGGCTTCGCGGCCGCGTCGTAGTGCCCCCAAGCGACCGTCGTGGGGGAGGGATCGAGTCGGTGCGTCCTCGGGCCGACCGGTTCGGCGGCGGCCGCGAAGCTGGTGAGGGCGCAGATGAAGCCAAGGCGGGGGAACGTCATTCGGCCTCCGGTCGGATGTCTGATCGTCAGTCTGGCGCGCGCCGGGCAAGAGGTCGAGCGCTCGGATGCCTCTGCGCAGACCCGAATGGGCGGCCGTAGCCGGGCAGCGTACTCTCGATCGCAGGGCGGGCGGCGCATGCGGAACGCGGGCGAGGGCGAGCTGGGCGGGTGCGGGGTCCGAGTGGTGGTCCCTCGCGGCGGAGGCGTGCGCCGCCTTGCCTGGCCGGCGCTCGCCGCGCTGACCGCCGGGGCGGCGGCCACCCCCCTCTGGTCGAGCGCCTTCTTGCCGTTCCAGGATGCTCCCCAGCACCTGGCTGCCATTCGGGTGCTGGCAGACTACGCAAGTCCGACCTTCGCCTTCCAGCGCTGGTTCGAGATCGACCTGCGCAATTCGCAGTACCTGGGGTTCTACCTGCCCGCCGCCGCGCTGGCGAAGTTCCTGGGTCCGCAGACGGCGTGCAGGATCGTGCTCACCCTGGTGGCCTTCGCCTTGCCCGCGGCGTTCTGGCTGCTGCTCCGTTCGTTCGGGCGCGACGGCCGCCTGGCAGTGTTCGCGCCCGCCGCCTTCCACACCGTCCCGCTCTACCTGGGGTTCTTCAACTTCGTGGTCTCGGTGCCGGTTGCCATCGCCGGGGTGGCGCTCTTCGAGCGCGAGCTGGGCGCGCCCTCCCGCTCCCGGGCGGTGCTCCTCGCCGCCACCGCAGCGGCGCTGTTCTGGCTGCACCCCAGCGCGGTTGCGTTCGTCCTCGGGGCCGCCGCGGTGCTGGCGGTGACCTCCGGCCGTCCGCGGCCCCGGATGGCGCGCGCGATGGCGGCCCTCCTCCCGGCCATCGCGCTGTTCGCGGGTTGGGCCGCGCTCGCGCATCCCGCGCGGCCGGACGCGGGAGGCGACCGTCCTTTCTGGCAACCCTTTCGCGAGCAGCTTCTCGACGTGGGCAGGCTCGGCAACGTGCTGCTCGGACATGCGGACGAGGTGTTCGTGCTTGTGCTGGCCGCATTGTGGTTCGCGGTGGCGACAGTCCGCGGACCCCGCGTGCGGCCGGAACGGTGGTGGCGCCTGCCGG
This sequence comes from Myxococcales bacterium, assembly GCA_035260805.1. Classification (GTDB taxonomy): domain Bacteria; phylum Myxococcota; class Myxococcia; order Myxococcales; family 40CM-4-68-19; genus VBKO01. Next base: position 6,460 of record DATFUN010000410.1, read on the forward strand.
CGCTCGCGGGAGTGATCCTCGCCGCCTATCTCGCGACTCCCGTCGGCCTCGGGTACGCTTGGTACATCCATATCCGCGCCTTGCCGTTCCTCGCGCTCGTCACGCTTGCCTCTGCGGTGCCTGCGCGCAGGCGGCTCACCGCAGGCTTGCTCGCCGCGGCGGTCGCGTTGCAAGTCGGATACGCGGCGAAGCTCGTCACCCTCTATCGCGCCTTCGACGAGGAAGCCGACGGCGTCGCCCTCGAGCAAGTGCTGCGCGCGTCCGAGCCTGGCCGCAGCCTCGTCTCGCTCATCTTCCAGTCGCGAAGCCGCTGGTTCCAGTTCGACCCGTTCCTGCACTTCGGGATGTACTACGAGGTCGAGCGGGGTGGCCGTGCCCGCTACAACTTCGCCGAGGTTCCCTGGACGCCGATCCGGTTCCACTCCGGCGCGCCGCCCATCCCGGAGCCGTCGGACTGGTTCGTCCATCCGGAGCGGTTCAGCTCCCGGCGCCACGCGTCCGACACCGACTACGTCCTGATGCGAGGAGGGTCCGATACACCCGGCCAGGCGTTCACGCTCGTGGAGCGGGCTGGCCCGTGGTCGCTGTATGCGAGGTGGCGCGGGGCGCGTTCGGCGGTGATACATCCGCCGGAATGACTGGCGCATTCCAGCCCAGCCTGTTCGGCGGCGAAGGGGCATCCTTCGACTCCTCCTTCGCGGAGCTGCGCCGCATCCACCTCGACGAGCGCTCGTGGGTCGACCACGCGCCGGGCTGGGTGCGCGGCTCCGACGCGCTGTTCGAGCAGATCCTCGCCAGCCGCGACTGGGCCCAGCGCACGCGGCGGATGTACGACGGCCGGGTGCTCGAACCGCGGCTCACCGCGCCCTGGAACCTGGGCTCCGGGGCGCCGCTCGAGCCCCGCGTGCTGGAGGAGATGCGGCTCTCCCTCTCGCGCCGGTACGGGGTCGAGTTCGACTCGGTCGGATTCAACCTCTATCGCGACGGCCGCGACAGCGTGGCCTGGCATTCGGACAAGATCCGCGCATCGATCGCGGAGCCGGTGGTGGTGCTCGTCTCGCTGGGCGAGCCCCGCCGGTTCCTGCTGCGGCCCAAAGGTGGCGGGCGGTCCACGCGGTTCGATCTTGGTCGAGGAGACCTGCTGGTCACCGGAGGCAAGGCGCAGCGCGAGTGGGAGCACAGCGTTCCCAAGGTGGCGAGCGCCGGGCCGCGCATCAGCCTGGCGTTCCGGCACGGGATGATCGCGCGGGCCTACGGAGATCCGCCCCCGCCAGGCGCGTAGCCACGCGGGCTGGAGCTCGTTGCAGATGCGCTCTCGCTACCACGGTGGGCGCAGGCTGGCGCCAATGCGGGCGATCGCCTGGGCGCTCGCTCTCGCCCTGGCCTGCGCACGGGCGGCGCTTCCACCCGCGGCGGGCGTCGCCCCGCTGGCCCCGGCAGCGAACCCGCTGCCCTCCAGGCAGCGTGATCAGGGTCCGGACGGGTTCTTCCTGCAGCCCGCCGGGCTCGCCGACGACTACCCGGAGGAATCCGGGCCGGTCGAGAAGATGAAGCGCGACCTGGCGGTGGCGCGCGCCGCAGGCGCCCGGCACCTCCGATTCGCCGTCGGCTGGGACTCGACCGAGGTGGAGCCGGGCAAGTACGACTGGAGCGAGTGGGACGCCTTGTTCGGACTGTTGCGCGAAGCAGGCGTCACTCCGCTCCCGTATGTCTGCTACACGCCGCGCTGGCTCACCCCGTCGGACCCGAAGGATTTCTGGCGCCGTCCCGCCGATCCGCGGCGATTCGCCCGATTCGTCTCCGCGCTGGTCGAGCGCTACCGCGGGCAGGCTCCTTCCTGGGAGCTGTGGAACGAGCCGGACAACGAGTTCTACTGGCTAGGCACCGCCGAGCAATTCGCGCGGCTGGTCGAGGCGGGCGCGCGCGCAGTCCGGGCCGCGGATCCGGCCGCGCGCGTGGTGCTCGGCGGGATGTCCAAGGGTCGCAGCCCGTTCCTGGAGGAGCTGCTCGGCACCTACCAGGTGGGACGGTCGGTGGACGTGATCAGCATGCACGGCTACCTCGAGACCTGGGACGCGGGGAGGGCAGAGGAGTACCCGGCGCGCATCGAGGCGGTGGCGCAACTCGCGCAGAAGACCGCCCCGCAGGCGGATCTGTGGATGGCCGAGTTCGGCTACAGCGACTGGCGCATGCCCGACGGCCGTCCGTCGCAGTGGTCCTACGCCGTGCACGGCTACGAGCACACCGCGCGCTTCCAGGCGGTGGCGCTGTTCCGCGCTCACGTGCTCGCCCTGGCGACGCAGCGCCTGTCCTTGACCACCTGGTATCGCATCGACGATCTGGCTCCCGCGGAGGGAGTCATCGGAGACGAGAACAACAGGCACCTGGGGATCGTCGACGCGCAGGGACGGCCGAAGCCCGCGTTCCACGCGTTGCGCCTCTACGAGCAGCTGCTCGCCCGCCCCGTGCGGCTGGCCGATGCGCGCACGCAGGTGCACGGGGGCCCCAACTCCATCGTCCACGTCTTCGAGGCGAGGTCCGGCGAGGTGATCGTCACCGCCTGGCTGCGCAGCGCGTCCGCGGGGGGCGATCCGGGCGGGCGCGCCGAGGATACGCGCGAGGACGCCGTCGCCCTGCGGCTGCCCGTCGGGCCGGGCGCGGAACTGACCGCCTTCGACGTGACTACCGGCCAACCGATGCGGACCGGCGCCGTCCTCGACGGGCCGCTGCTCTCGGGCGTCCGGTTGCGCGGCGATTCGATCTTCGTCGCTCGAGTCGCCCCCAAGGCCCTGCCTCCGCAGGGGCGCACGCGGTAGAGTCGCCGCCGGCCGCCGCGCAGGCGGCGCGTGGAGTCGCCCGATGGCCGAGATCGCGCCGTTTCGCGCAGTCGTCTACGACCCGGCGCGCGCCGGCCCGCTGGATCGGCTGCTCGCCCCGCCCTACGACGTCGTCTCTCCGGCGGAGCGCGACCGGCTCCTGGCGAAGAGCCCGCACAACTTCGTCCGGATCGACCTGCCCGAAGGCGAAGGGGACGCGAAGTACGACAACGCCGCGCGCGAGCTTTCGCGATGGCTCCAGGGTGGCCTGCTGCGCCGCGACGAGCGGCCCGCGCTGTATCGCTACCACCAGCGGTTCTCCCTGGGCGGAAAGGAGCTGACGCGCAGGGGCTTCGTCGCCAGGGTCCGCCTGCGCCGCTACGACGAGCGGGTCGTGCTTCCTCACGAGCGGACCCTGTCCGGGCCCAGGTTGGACCGGCTGAAGCTGACGCGCGCGACCCGAGCCCACCTCTCGCAGGTCTTCGCGCTCTATCCGGATCCTGGGCGGCGGGTGGACGCGGAGTTCGAACAGGTCGAGTCCGCTCCACCGGAGCTGGAGGGCCGCACCGACGACGGAACCCTGCACCGCGTGTGGCGCCTCACCGATCCCCGGGCGCAGCGCCGGGTCGCGGCGGCGCTCGCGGACGCGAAGCTCTACATCGCCGACGGGCACCACCGCTACGAGACGATGCTGGCGGTGCGCGACGAGCTGCGGCCGCTGGCACGCTCGCCGCGCTCGTCCATCGAGTACGGCTCGCTGTTCCTCACCGGCATGGAGGACCCGGGCCTGGTCGTCCTTCCCACCCATCGGGTGGTGCACGGGCTCAGCGGGTTCGAGCTCGACCGGTTCCTCCCGCGCCTGCGCGAGCGGTTCGCGGTCGAGGAGCTGCGCGCCGCCTCGCCGGAGCAACTGCGCGACCGGCTCGCGGCGGCCGGGCGGAGCTCTCCGGCCTTCGTGCTCCTGTCGGGGTCCCGCGCCTTCCTGGCCGCGCTCCGGCCGGGGCAGGAGGCGGCGGTGCCGGCTCACGCCGCGGTGCGCCGCCTCGACGTCGCCGTGCTCCACGCCCTCATCCTCGAGGAGCTGCTCGGCATCGATCGCTCCGCCCAGGAGCGGCAGACCAATCTGAGATACGTGAAGGACGTCCCCGGGGCGCTGGAGGAGGCGCGCCGGCCGGACGTGCAGGCCGTCGTCCTGCTGAATCCGACCGAGGTCGCACAGCTCCGCGCGGTCGCCGACGCCGGTGAAATCATGCCGCAGAAGTCGACGTACTTCTTTCCCAAGCTGGCATCGGGCCTGTTGCTCAACCCGATCGACCCGGCCGAAGAAGTCCCGGAGGGGTGATGAATCGCTTCGCCGCCGCGATCGCCGCCGCGCTGTTTGCGGCCATGCCTCTTTCCGCCCGCGCCGAGTCGGGGCCAGCGAAGCTCGTGCAGCTCGCCCCGCCGCCCCCCGAGGCGAGCGGGGCATCGGGCTCGCTCGATCCGGAGGCCGCCACCCGGGCGTACCTCGCCCGGCAGACCAGCGCCGAGAAGGCGCGCTCCGATGCGTACTTCGAGGGAGGATATTGGCTCGACCTGTGGGGCTTCCTCTGGGCCGCGGCGGCGTACCTGGTGCTCCTCCACACCGGCGCCTCGGCGCGCATGCGCAATCTGGCCGAAAGGCTCACCCGTTTCCGGAAGCTGCAGATCGCCGCGTACTGGGTGCAGTTCCTGATCGCCGTGGCGGTCATGTCGCTGCCGCTCACCATCTACCGGGATTTCGTGCGCGAGCACCGGTACGGGCTGTCCAACCTGACCTTCGCGGCCTGGCTGGGCGAGCTGGGCAAGGGGCTCGCGATCTCGGCGGTCCTCGGCGGCCTGGCGATGATGATCCTCTACGCTCTGGTCCGGCGCCTGCCGCGCAGCTGGTGGATCTGGGGGGCGGCCGCGAGCATCGCGTTCGGGGCCTTCTTGGCGCTCATCGTCCCGGTGGCCATCGAGCCGGTGTTCAACAGCCCCAAGCGGCTCACGGACCAGCGGGTGGTCGCGCCCATCCTGTCGCTCGCCAGGGCGAACGGCATCGGCGCCCAGGACGTCTGGGAAGTGGACGCCTCCAAGCAGTCGAAACGGATCGGCGCCCACGTGAGCGGGTTCCTGGGCACCGAGCGGATCACGCTCAACGACAACCTGCTGGCCCGCGCCTCGCTGCCCGAGATCCAGGCCGTGATGGGCCACGAGATGGGTCATTACGTCCTGAACCACATTCCCACGATGCTGCTGCAGTTCGGTATCGTGATCCTCGTCGGCTTCGCCCTTCTCAAGACGCTGTTCGAGGTGCTGCGAGCTCGGGCGCCGAGGTGGCAGGTGCGCGGCATCGACGATCCGGCGGGCCTGCCGCTTGCGGTGCTGCTGCTCAGCTCGTACCTCTTCCTGCTGACGCCCGTGCTGAACAGCATGGTCCGGATGGAGGAGTCCGAGGCGGACCTGTACGGCCTCAACGCCTCTGCGCAGCCCGACGGATTCGCGCAGGTCTCGCTGAAGCTCGGCGAGTACCGCAAGCTGGAGCCGGGACCCATCGAGGAGCTGATCTTCTACGATCATCCGAGCGGCCGCACCCGCATCCGCACGGCGATGCGCTGGAAGGCGGAACACCCGGAGACCTGGAGCGCTCCGGCCCAGGCACGCACTCCGCCCCGTCCGTAGCGCGGCGGATCAGCGGAGCAGCGTCGAGGCCTCGGCTTTCAGCACACCCCAACCCGAGGCCAGCTCCGCGACTTCGCGGATCGTGGTCTCCGCTGCCTGCGCAAGCTGGGGAGTGGGCGCCACGTCGGCGGATTGCAGCGCCTCCAGGAGCTCGGTCAACCTCGCGTTCCAGGGCAGCAGGGCGGGCACTCCCTTGCGCATCCACGGGCGGCGTTCCTCCTTGGACCCTTCCAGCGCCGCGAGCCGGCGATCCAACTCGGCCGCGCCGGGCGTGTTGCTGCTCCGGGCCAGGTTCGCGCGCAGCGCGCGAAGCTCGGTCAAGGCGTCGTAGTCCTGCTGCAGGGCTTGGGCGATCCGGAAGGACAGGTCGAACTGCCGGCGGAGCCCGGCGGGCGGCGTCTTCACCCGCGGATCCATCCCGACGGTCAGCGGCTGGATGAACGAACCGCCGTCCACCGTGAGCCGCACCGTGTAGGCGCCGGGCAATGCCCACAGACCTCGCGGCTCGCGGGGAGTGTCGTGCGGGACGGCGGCGATGGGGTACGAGGAGTCGAGCGCCGCAGGGGTCGGCCAGTGCAGGTCCCAGACGAACCGGTGCAGCCCGGCGTCGGCGGAAGGAACGTGCTCGGGGCGGATCCACCAGCGCGGCACGTTGCCCTCGTCGCGAGGCGGCTCCACCCGGTCGGCGCTGGACCAGCGGCGCACGAGCCGCCCGCTCGCGCCGAGCACCTCGACGACCACCGGCCCCGAGGCGGGCCGTGCAAGCCAGTAGTCGAGGATGGCCCCGTCCGGTGGATTCTTGCCGGCCGGCTCGTCCGGCGGCAGCGGAGTGTCGCTGTTGGTATTGAATCGGACGCGCAGCGCCGGGGCGGGCCGGAGCAGCGCCGCCCGCTCCGCGGCGAAGGCGGGGAACTGCCGCAGCGGAGAGACGTCGTCGAGGATCCAGAACCCGCGCCCGTGCGTGGCGACGGCGAGGTCCGCTCCCTTCACGATCAGATCGCGGATGGAGGTGGCCGGCATGTTGAGCCGCAGCGGCTGCCACAGGTCCCCGTCGTCGAACGACACGTACACGGCCTGCTCGGTCCCGCAGTAGAGCAGCCCCTTTCGCGCCGGGTCCTCGCGGACCACGTTCACGATCCCGCCTTCGGGCAGCCCCTTCACGATCGCCTGCCACGAGTTGCCGCCGTCGTGCGTGCGGTAGATGTGCGGCCGCAGGTCGTCGAGCCGCAGCGTGTTGATCGCCGCGTACGCGGTGCGCGCGTCGAAGCGGCCGGCGTCCAGGATCGACACCTTCGCCCAAGGACGCAGGTCCGGCGGCGTCACGTCGCGCCACGATTTCCCACCGTTGCGCGTGAGATGCACGAGCCCGTCGTCCGAGCCGACCCAGATGACGCCGCCGGCCACGGGCGAGGGCGCCACGGCGTAGATGACGCCGCGCTGCACGGGCTTGGCTTGCTCGGTCCCGCGGTACTTGCCGACGTTCGGCGGCGCCTCCCACGTCTTGCGCGTCAGGTCCGGGCTGATGCGGGTCCAGGTCTGGCCGCCGTCGCGCGTCTTCCACAGCGTGTTGGAAGCGAAGTACAGGGTGCGCGGATCGGTGGGCGCGAACACCAGCGGCTGCGTGCGGATCGTGCGGTAGTCCGGGCGGGGAGAGGCGACCGGCGAGACGTCGTGGCTCTGCCCCGTGCGCCGGTCGTACCGGGACACCTTGCCGCCGTAGACCACGTCCGGGTCGAGCGGGTCGGGCGCGCCGTAGCCGTATTCCTCGATGCCCGCCGGGTGCCAATCGCGGAAGGTGATCTCGCCGTCGCCGCCGCGGCTCGACACGCAGGCGGAGCCGCTCTCTTGCTGTCCACCGCAGAGCCGGTAGGGAAACGCATCGTCCGCGGTGACGTGGAACATCTGCGCGGTGGGCTGGTTGTACCAGGAGCTCCAGGTGGAGCCTCCGTTGACGGTGATGATGGCGCCCTGGTCGCCGGCCAGGAGCATCACCTCCGGATCGGCCGGGTCGATCCAGAGCCGCTGGTAATCGTCGCCACCCGGCGCGCCGCGCAGCGCGGTGAACGTCTTGCCGCCGTCGGTGGACTTCCAGGCCACAACGCTGGCGGTGAACACGACGTCGGGGTTCTTCGGATGGACCTTCACCTCGGCGAAGTCGTCGGCGCGCTCCGCCACGCGATCGTCGTCGGTGATGCGCGACCAGCTCTCGCCCGCGTCGTCGGAGCGGTACAGGCCACCGCCGACCTTTGCGGCCACGGTGGCGAAGAGGCGCTTGGGCGCGGAGGGCGCGATGCCGATCCCGATGCGCCCCAGGCCGCCATGCTCGAAGTCCGGCAGCCCCTGCGCGAGGTGGCGCCAGGTAGCGCCGCCGTCGGTCGATTTGTAGAGACCGCTGCCCGGACCTTCGAAGTGGCCGTTCTCCCACGGGCCCTCGCGCGACTCCCACAGCGCTGCATAGACGGTGCGGGGATCCGACGGGTCGAGCAGCACGTCGGCCGCGCCGGTATCCGGGTCCAGGTAGAGCACCTTCTGGAATGTCGCTCCTCCATCGACCGAACGGAACACGCCGCGCTCCGGGTTCGGTCCGTACGGGTGGCCCAGCACGGCG
>DATFUN010000411.1:0-28966 GCA_035260805.1 Myxococcales bacterium
GCTCGCCGCCCACGTCGCGGCGATGGCCCCCTCCAGCAACATCGGCGCGGCGCACCCGGTGGACATCGTCGGGCGGACCGGGGCCGAGAAGAACACGGAAGTCGATACGATGGCCAAGAAGATCGAGAACGACACCGCCGCGTTCGTCCACGGGATCGCCGAGCGCCGCTCGCGGAACGTGGACTGGGCGGAGAAGGCCGTTCGCGAAAGCGTCTCCATCACGGCCAGCGAGGCGCTGCGGGAGAAGGTGATCGACCTGATCGCCGAGGACGTCCCGGAGCTGTTGCGGAAGATCGACGGCCGCGAGGTGCATCTCGGCGGCGAAACCCGCCGGCTGCGCACCGCCGGCGCCGAGCTGCGCACGGTCGAATGGACGGTGCGCGACCGCGTGGTCCACGCGCTCGCCGATCCGCAGATCGCCGTGCTCATCGGCCTGTTGGGCGTGATCGGCATCATGCTCGAGCTGTACCATCCGGGCACCATCGTCCCCGGCGTCGTCGGCGCCGTCTGCCTCGTGATCGCGGGTGTCGCCTTCCAGATGTTGCCGGTCAACGTCGGGGCCCTGGCGCTCTGCATCCTCGGCGTAGGCCTGCTGGTCGCGGAGATGTACGTGGGCGGCCATGGCTGGTTCATCGCCGCCGGCACCGTCTCCGTCATGATCGGCCTGCTGTTCCTCATCGGGCACACCGGCCGCGGCTTCTGGGCCGACCCGGACTTCGGCCTGGGCTGGCGCGTGGTGATCCCGGTCGGCGCGGCGCTCGGCTTGATCAGCGCCACCCTGGTCTGGAAGTTCACCAGCAGCGCGAGCCAGCCGCTCCAGTCCGGCGCGCCAGGTCTGCTCGGCGAGGAGGGCGAGGTGCGCGAGGCGATCGGCCCCGACGGAGGGCGCGTGCTCGTGCACGGCGAGCTCTGGTCGGCGCACGCGCCCGCGCCCATCCCGGAGGGCGCCCGCGTCCGGGTGGTGGGCGTCCGCGGCCTCACCGTCGAGGTGGTGCCGGTCGAGCATCAGCTCAAGGAGGTCACGTGAGCCCCTTCTGGTTCTTCCTCGTCCCCGTCGGGCTCTGGTTCATCTCGGGGCTGCGCGTCATCCAGGAATACGAGGCAGGCGTGATCTTCCGCCTGGGCCGATTCGCCGAGGTGAAACGCGCCGGACTGAACTGGATCGTGCCCGGCCTCGACCGGATGGTGAAGGTGGACCTGCGCACCGTCACGCGCGACGTGCCGCCGCAAGACGTGATCACCCGTGACAACGTCAGCCTCAAGGTCAGCGCGGTCATCTACTTCCGGGTCATCGACGCGCAGCGCGCCATCATCCAGGTCGAGAACTTCCTCTACGCGACCTCGCAGCTCGCCCAGACCACGCTGCGCTCGACCCTGGGCAAGCTCGAGCTGGACGACCTGCTCGCGCAGCGGGAGAAGATCAACAAGGAGCTGCAGATCGTGCTCGACCTGCATACCGAGCCGTGGGGCATCAAGGTCACCGCCGTAGAGGTGAAGGCGATCGACCTGCCCCCGGAGATGCAGCGGGCGATGGCGCGCCAGGCCGAGGCGGAGCGCGAGCGGCGCGCAAAGGTCATCGCCGCCGAAGGTGAGTACCAGGCCGCGGAGAAGCTGGGCATGGCGGCCGACGTCATCGACGCGCATCCGGCTGCGCTGCAGCTGCGGTATCTCCAGACCCTGGTCGAGATCAGCGCGGAGAAGGCGAGCACCACCATCTTCCCGGTGCCCATCGACCTCTTGCAGACGTTCCTCAACCACCGCGCGCCTCGAGAGCCGCCGCCCCGCGCACCCGCCCAGGTCGGTCCGCCCGCCACGCCGCAGCTCCATCCGCAGGCGCCGCAGCGCCCCCTGCCGCCGCGCACGTCTCCGCAGGGCGACCAGAATGAGTGACCCGTACGGCCTCCGCCGGGTGGTGCGCCCCAAGGGCGCGCTCCCGCAGCAGGCGGAGGTGCTCGATCCGCACCTTCCGCTGGGCCCGGACGAGCTGTCCATCGAGGTGGAGCGGCTCAACGTGGACGCAGCGAGCTTCCGCCAGCTCGCGCAGGAAGCCGGCGGCGACGCGCAGCGCATCTCCGCCCGGGTGGCCGCGATCGTGAGCGCTCGCGGCAAGATGCACAACCCGGTGACCGGCTCGGGCGGCATGCTCATCGGCCGCGTCGCCGAAGTCGGACCCGCGCACCCTGCCGCCTCGGAGCTGAAGCCGGGGGACCGCATCGCGACGCTCGTCTCCCTCACCTTGACTCCGCTGGCGCTGCAGGAGATCGAGCGCGTGCACCTCCGATCCGAGCGGCTCGACGTGCGCGGCCGCGCCATCCTCTTCGCCACCGGGATCTGGGCGCGCCTGCCGGAGGACCTGCCGGAAGCCGTCGCCCTGGCGGTGCTCGACGTCTGCGGGGCGCCGGCCTGGGTGGCCCGCCTGGCTCGTCCCGGCGAACGCGTCCTGGTGCTGGGCGCGGGGAAGAGCGGCTCGCTCGCCTGCGCGCAGGCACGCAAGAACGGCGCCCACGTCACCGCGCTCGACTACCGGCCCGAGGCGCCGCGGATGCTGGTGCACGAGCGACTCGCCGACGCCGCGATCGCGGTCGACGCCACCCAGCCGCTCGAGGTCTACGCCCGGGCGCGGGAGGCGGGCCTGTTCGACCTGGTGGTGAACTGCGCGAGCGTCCCGGGCACCGAGATGGGGAGCATCCTCGCCGCGCGCGACGGCGGGGAGGTCCTCTTCTTCAGCATGGCGACGAGCTTCACCGCGGCGGCGCTGGGCGCCGAGGGCGCTGGGAAGGACGTGCGCCTCACCATCGGAAACGGGTACGCGCGGGGCCACGCGGAGCTCGCGCTCGAGCTGCTCCGCTCGACTCCCGCGCTCCAGCGGCTGTTCGCGGCCCGCGTGGGATGAGGCGAGCGGCCGCGATCGCGCTCGCCGGAGGCCGGAGCGCGCGCTTCGGTTCCGACAAGGCGCTGGCTTCGTTCCGCGGCGCGCCACTCCTCGCCGCGGTGCTGCGCGGCCTCCGGGCGGAGTTCCCGGAGGTGCTGGTGGTCGCCAAGCGCGCCGAGCCCTACGCAGGCTTCGGCGAGCGGATCGAGCTGGACCGCTCCGAGCTGTACACGCCGCTGAGCGGGCTCGAAGCGGGGCTCGCCGCGAGCTCGGCCGAGGTGATGTTCTGCTGCGCGGCGGACATGCCGTTCGCGGCCGACGTCGCGCTGCTCGACGCGCTCTTCGCCGCGCTCGCCGGACACGACGCGGCGGTCCCGGTGCACGCGGGAGCGCGGCAGCCCCTCTGTGCGCTCTACCGGCGCGAGCCGTGCCTGCGCGCCGCTGCCGAGCTCCTGGCGCGCTCCGCCGTCGGCCCCAAGCGCCTGCTGGACACGGTGCGCACCGCCTTCGTGGATTGGCCCGAGGAGCGTCCGTTCCTCGACGCCGACACGCCGGCGCAGCTCGCGCGCCTCGAATCCGCCGGGTGAGGCGCGTCGCGGCTTCAGCCCCGCGCGGCGAGCGGAGGGAGCTCGTTCACGAACGCCACCTCGTCGAAGCCCAAGCCCAAGAACAGCGCGCGCAGCGACTGCTCGGCGGAGGCGCGCGCCCGGGCCTTGAGCACCTGGTCGGCTTCCACCTCACGCCCGAACGCGATGCGCGCCAGCTCGAAGAGCTGCGCCGTCTGCTTCGAGTCGAGGTTGGAGCCGATCACCTCCGTCTCGGCGGGCTTCAGCTCGACCTGCGCCTGCACCTTGGGCAGCACCACCTCGACCCGGCGCCCGCTGACGCGCAAGGAAGAGGCATCGAGCTTGGCGAGGTCGACCGCCAGATGCGCCTCGGCGAAGACGATGGCCCTGCCCCGGGGCGGCCGCAAAGACCAGCTCGCCCACTGCACCAGGTCGCCCCAGACGGAGCCCGTCTCGCGCGGATCGGGCGCGAAGGCCACCTTCTTGTAGAGGGACACGTCCAGCGTCTGCAGGCGCGCCACCTCTCGCACCTTGAGGACCAGCGCGGGAGCGTCCGGCAGCGGCGGCGGGCGATGGGTGAAGTGCCATACCGCCCCGGCGCCCAGCGCGGCGGCGAGGAGGCACGCGACGGCCGTCGCCGCGAGGGTTCGCATGCAGCCGAATGTACCGTAGGGCCGAGCCGCGGCAAGAACGGTGCCTTGCTCCCCTTCAGGGGGTAGGGTAGGTGCTGCGCTCTTTTGCGGAGGAGACTTGGCGGAGCTGTTCGTCGAACCAGGGAAGGTCGTGCGCGCGCGGGAGCTGGCCCAGAAAGCCGCCCGCGGGGTGCAGTCCTTCATCGACCGGCACAGCACCGTCGCCATCGAGCGGACGGTGCTTCGGCTCCTCGGCATCGGAGGAGCGGGCGCGCGCGGGGCGCCGCTGGCGAATCTCCTGGTGGACAAGCTGCGCGATGCCAAGGTGCTGCACAAGGGCGCGGCGTGGTGGATGGGCCGCGCGCTCAAGGCGAGCCCGGGCCGCGATCCGCTGCAGGCGATCGAGCGCATCGCCGCGCGCCCCGAGAAGCTGCCGCCGCTCACGCCGGCTGAAGACGCAGAGCTGCGCGAGACCATCCGCGCCGATGCCCGGGCGGCTGCGCGCGAGCTGCGCGACAAGATCGAGAAGCGCAAGGAGCTCAAGCGCAGCCTCCAGGTCGGCAGCTTCCCCGGAGCGCCCTGGAAGTACGTGATCGTCGCCACCGGCAACATCCACGACGACGTGGAGCAGGCGCGGGCCGCGGCGCAGCAGGGCGCGGACGTGATCGCGGTGATCCGCAGCACGGCGCAGTCGCTGCTCGACTACGTGCCGCATGGCCCGACCACCGAGGGGTATGGAGGGACGTACGCCACGCAGGAGAACTTCCGGATCATGCGCGAGGCGCTCGACGAGGTCTCGCGCCAGCTCGGCCGCTACGTGCACCTGACCAACTACTCGAGCGGGCTGTGCATGCCGGAGATCGCGTACATGGCCGCCGCGGAGCGGCTGGACATGCTGCTCAACGACGCGATGTACGGGATCCTCTTCCGCGACATCAACATGCAGCGGACCTTCTGCGACCAGTACTTCTCGCGGCGGATCTGCGCCTTCGCGGAGATCATCATCAACACCGGCGAGGACAACTACATCACCACCGCCGATGCGGACGAGGCCGCGCACACCGTCATCGCCTCGCAGCTGGTCAACGAAGGCTTCGCGCACCTCGCCGGCATGCCGGAGGAGCTGATCGGCTTCGGCCACTCCTTCGAGATCGACCCGGCGCGCGAGGACACGCTCCTGCGCGAGTTCGCCATGGCGATGATGGTGCGCGAGCTGTTCCCGCGCAGCCCGATCAAGTACATGCCCCCGACCAAGCACAAGGAAGGGGACATCTTCTTCAGCCATGCGTACGACGTCATGTCCGACCTGGTGGCGATCTCCACGCGGCAGGGCATCCAGCTCCTCGGAATGATGACCGAGGCGATGCACAATCCCTTCTTGATGGACCGGTACGTGGCCCTGAAGGCGGCCTCGTACGTGTACCGGGCGGCACGGCATCTGGGGGACGAGATCTCCTTCAAGCCCGACGGGATCGTCGCCCGCAGGCAGCGCGAGGTGTTCGACAAGGCGCTCGCGCTGCTCGAGGAGGTCGCCAAGGACGGCATGATGGCGGCCATCGGGAAGGCGCGCTTCGGCGACACCGCGCGGACGGAGACGGGCGGGAAGGGCCTGGACGGCGTCTTCGAGCGCGCCCCCGACTACTTCAACCCGTTCCTGGAGATCCTCGAGTCCGATCGACGCGCCGAAGGCGCTTCCGGACGGGCCCCCCTGGGGGGCGAGGGCCAGGCGTGAGTGAGAAGCAGCTCATCCGGCCGTATGGCGATCGCAAGGACGACGGGGTCGTCCAGCTCTCCTTCGTACTGCCGGTTCCCGTCTCGGAGAAGGCCAAGGAAGCCGCCGCGCAGGTGGCCAAGAAGCTCGGCCTCTCGCACGTGCTGGTCGCCTCGATGGAGGCGGCGGGCGAGGACTACAGCTTCTTCGTCGTCTACGGCCGGACCCACCTGCAGCTCGACTACGGCGCGATCGAGGTGCCGGTCGTCGCCCACAGAAAGCACCCCTTCGACGAGCTGAACGACGTCATCGAGCGCGACATCGGCCGCAAGATCGTGGTGGTCGGCGCCTGCATCGGCACCGATTCGCACACCACCGGGATCGACGCGATCATGAACATGAAGGGCTATGCCGGCGACTACGGCCTGGAGCGCTACCGCATGTTCCGCGCGATCAATCTGGGGTCGCAGGTGGAGCCGCACGCGCTGGTCGAGAAGGCCCGGGAAGTCGAGGCCGACGCCGTGCTCGTCTCCAAGGTCGTCACCCAGCGCGACGTGCACAAGGAGGACGCGCGCACCCTGGTCGACGCCGCCAGGCAGGCGAGGATCTTCGACAAGACCATCTGGATCTTCGGGGGGCCACGGGTCGACCACAAGACGGCGTTGGAGCTGGGCTTCGACGCGGGATTCGGGCCCGGCACCAAGCCCAGCGACGTCGCGAATTACATCTATTATCGTCTACTCGAGCGACAGGGGCGCGCCCCGGCGCCGCAGCCGACCGCGCACGGGACCCCCGATGCGACCATCCAGGGGGCGGAGAAGCCATGAGCGGCGTCGGATTGAAGGCGCTCTTGCGCCTGCGGCTCGCAGCGCACGACGCGCACTACGGCGGCGGGCTGGTGGACGGCGCGCGGGTGCTCGGCCTGTTCGGCGACGCGGCGACGGAGCTGCTCGTCCGGCTGGACGGCGACGAGGGGCTGTTCCGCGCGTACGAGTCGGTCGAGTTCCTCGCGCCGCTGCGCGCGGGCGACTTCGTCGAGGTCGAGGGCGAGATCGTCTCGGTCGGGAAGACGAGCCGGAAGATGCGCTTCGAGGCGCGCAAGGTGATCGCGCCCCGCCCTGACCTCTCGGACTCGGCGGCGGACGTCCTCGCGGAGCCGGTCGTGGTGTGCCGGGCCGTGGGCACCTGCGTCACCCCGGCGGGCAAGCAGCGCAACCCTCGCCGCTGACGCGGCCGCGCACGGATGCGCATCTTGCCGCCTGACCAAAACCAACGGAGGCGGTATGCGCGTTCAGGAATTGCTCAAAGGAAACGTCGTCGCTGTTCGCTCCGATGCCAGCATCCAGGAGGTCGCCCGCAAGATGGCCGAGGAGGACATCGGCTTCCTGCCCGTCGTCGACGCGTCGGGCAAGGCGATCGGCACGCTGACTGACCGCGACATCGTCGTTCGGCTCATCGCCAAGGGCGGCGACGTCAAGAACGCCAAGGTCGATCAGGTGATGACCAGGGAGGTGGTCAGCATCCGGCCGGACGAAGACGTCCAGAAGGCGGCGGAGCTGATGCAGGAGCGGAAGATCTCGCGCGTCCTGGTCTGCGATCAGAACGGCAAGCCCCTGGGAGTGATCAGCCTGGGGGACCTGGCCGAGCGGCACGAGGAGGGCGAGGTCGGCCGCACGGTCAAGGAGGTCAAGGAAGGCTCTTCACTCACCCACTGAGCGAAGCTCCGGCCGGCGGGGTAGGATCCGGCCCATGCCGGCTACCCCCGCCATCCTGACCGCGGCGATCTGCGGCGCGGAAACCACCCGCCAGCAGACGCCGTATCTGCCCATCACCGCTGACGAGCTGGCAGCGGAGGCAGAGCGTTGCGCGCAGGCGGGCGCATCGGTCATCCACCTGCACGTGCGCAACGACGACGGGAGCCCCACCCAGGACCGGGCGCTGTTCGAGAAGGCGATCCGGGCCATCCGCGGACGCTGCGGGGTGATCGTCCAGACCACCACCGGCGGTGCGGTGGGCATGAGCGCCGAGGAGCGCGCGCAGCCCCTTCTCTGCGACCCGGAGATGGCGACGCTCAACGCCGGCTCGCTGAACTTCGGCGACGACGTGTTCCTGAATCCGTTCCCGATGGTGCGCGAGTTCGCCCGGCGCATGCGCGAGCGCGCCATCGTCCCCGAGCTGGAATGCTACGACGCGGGGCACGTGGAGAGCTGCCTCGCGCTTGCCAAGGAGGGGGTCATCGACCTGCCGGCGCATTTCGACTTCGTCCTCGGCGTGCGCGGCGGGCTGGGCGCCTCGGAAGAAAACCTCAGGTTCCTCCTCGGCAAGCTTCCGCAGGGGTGCAGCTTCAGCGTGGCCGGGATCGGCCGCCACCAGCTCCCCATGGCGGAGCTGTCGTTGCGCCTCGGCGGGCACGCGCGGTGCGGCCTGGAGGACAACGTCTACTCGTCCAAGGGCGTCCTGGCGAAGGGCTCCTACGAGCTGGTGGCGCGGCTCGCGCAGATGGCGCGCGAGGCCGGACGGAGCGTGGCCAGTCCCGCGCAAGCGCGCGAGCTGTTGCGCATCCGGCCCCGCGGTTAGACTCCGCGGCCATGCGCAAGCTCCTGGTCGTCGCGTTCGCAGCCGGCTGCGCCGCCGGACAATCCACCTCCCCGGCCCGGACGGCAGATCCCGCGCCGGTCGCACGGCCCGCGCCGGAAGTCCCGTCCGCCGCGCCCGCGGCGATCCAGCAAGCCGCCTCCAGATCCAGCGGGCTGCCGTACCCCGCCACGCGCCGTGCCGAGGTGGCGGACGCCGTGCCCGGCGTCCGCATCCCCGATCCGTACCGCTGGCTCGAGGACGAAAAGTCCCCCGAGGTGCAAAGCTGGATGGAGGCGCAGGATGCCTTCGCCCGCGCACACCTGCGCGGATTGCCCGGCCGCGACGCCATCGCGCGCCGCCTTTCGCAGCTGCTCTACGTCGACGTCCTGGGCGCGCCCAGGCATCGGGGAAACCGCTACTTCTACGCCCGGCAGTTCGCGACCAAGGAGAAGGCGATCGTCTTCGTCAAGGAGGGTCGCCGCGGCCGCGAGCGCGTGCTGCTCGATCCGAACGGCTGGACCGCGGACGGCAGCGACGCGCTGGGCGGGTGGTGGCCGTCGTGGGACGGGAAGACCGTCGCCTACTCGGTCCGCCACGACAACTCGGACGAAGCGGTGATGTACCTGCTCGACGTGGCCAGCGGGAAGCGCTCGGAGGTCGACGTCATCGAGGGCGCGAAGTATGCCGCCGCCTCCTGGACACCGAAAGGAGACGGTTTCTACTACACGTGGCTGCCGGTAGACCGGGGCATTCCGGTCTCCGAGCGGCCGGGCTGGCAGACGATCAAGTTCCACCGCCTGGGCGAGGAGCCCCGCAAGGATCGGGTGGTGGTCGACAAGCTGGGCGATCCCACCACCTTCCAGAGCGCACAGCTCTCCAAGGATGGCCGCTGGCTCGTGCGCACCGTCTCGCACGGATGGGGGCGCAACGACCTCTACTTCCGGGACGCTCGGAAGGCCGAGGCTCCCTGGATGGCGCTCGCGTCCGGCAACGATGCCCTCTACGACGTGGACGTGTTCCGCGATCGCTTCTACGTGACGACGAACGAGGGCGCGCCGCACTCGCGGATCTTCGCCGTGGATCCGTCGCGCCCGTCGCGCGATGCGTGGAAGGAGATCGTTCCCGAACGCAAGGACGCGACGCTCGACAGCACGCGCCTGGTCGGCGGGAAGCTGGCGCTGGTGTACCTCAAGGACGCGGTGACGCACCTCGAGGTGCGCGACCTCGACGGCAAGCTCGTGCGGGAGATCGCCCTGCCGGACGTGGGCACCGCCGGCAACCTGGTCGGCCGCGAGGACGAGGACGAGGCGTACTTCGAATTCAAGTCGTATACGCACCCGCCGGAGATCTTCCGGACGTCGGTTTCCCGCGGGGGAACGGAGCTGTACTCGCGCGTGAAGCTTCCCGTCGACCCTGCGCTGTACGAGACGGAGCAGATCTTCGCCGCCAGCAAGGACGGGACACGGGTACCCGTGTTCGTCGTGCGCCGCAAGGGTGCGCCGCGCGACGGCAAGGCGCCGGCGCTGCTCTACGGGTACGGCGGTTTCAACGTGGCGATCACGCCGTCGTTCAAGGGAAGCATCTATCCGTGGCTCGAGCGGGGAGGGGTGTACGCCGAGGCGGTGCTGCGCGGCGGCAGCGAATACGGCGAGGACTGGCATCGCGCAGGGATGCTGCAGAACAAGCAGCACGTGTTCGACGACTTCATCGCCGCCGCGGAGGAGCTGATCGAGCGCGGCTACACGCAGCCGTCTCGGCTCGTCATCCGGGGCGGCTCCAACGGCGGCCTGCTGGTCGGGGCCGCCGAGACCCAGCGGCCCGACCTGTTCGCGGTGGTCCTCTGCCACGTGCCGCTCATCGACATGCTCCGGTACCACCTGTTCGGCTCGGGGAAGACGTGGATTCCCGAGTACGGCACCGCCGACGACCCTGCGCAGTTCAAGTTCCTCGCCGACTACTCTCCGCAGCAGCACACGCGCGACGGGGTGAAGTACCCGGCAACCCTGGTGCTCTCGGCCGACGCGGACGATCGCGTCGATCCGATGCACGCGCGGAAGTTCGCCGCCGCCCTGCAACACTCCTCCAGCGGCGGGCCGGTCCTCCTGCGCATCGAGAAGCATTCCGGCCACGGCGGCGCCGACCTGGTCCGCGCGACCATCGAGAAAACCGCAGACGAATACGCCTTCGCCTTCTCCCAACTCCCCCCATCCGACTCCCTCCCTACCGCGTCGCGATAGAATCAAACAGATCACCGCGGAGGCGCGGAGAGCGCGGAGGAGTTTTTCAATCAATCAACTCCGCGTCCTCCGCGCCTCCGCGGTGATTGTTTGTCCCCTACACCGGGGAGATTTCGCGTTTTCGGTAAGGGCGGTCGAGGCGCTTTCCTTCGGTAATGCGCAAATAGTGGGCGAGGAGGGGGCGGGTATCGCGAGGGTCGATCACGTCGTCGACGTAGGCGTGGGCGGCGACGCGGTAGATGTCGATCATCGGCCGGATGCGGGCGGCCAGCTCCTGCTTGAGGGCCTCGGGATCCTCGGACTGCGCCAAGAGCTTGTTCGCCGCGATGGCCACCATTCCCTCGGCGCCCATCACGCTGATCTCGGCGCCGGGCCAGGCGAGCAGGGCGTCGGGTTCGTACGCGCGCCCGTTCATCACGTAATAACCGGCGCCGTAACCTTTGCGCAGCACCACCGTGAGCTTGGGGACGGTGGCCGAGGCGACCGCGTACAGCATCTTCGCGCCGTGGCGGATGATCCCTTCCTTCTCGACCTTGGTGCCGACCATGAACCCGGGCACGTCCTGCAGGAAGAGGAGCGGGATCTCGAACGCGTCGCACAGGTTCACGAACCGCGCCGCCTTGTCCGCCGCATTCACGTCGAGCACGCCGCCGAGGTGCATGGGGTTGTTCGCCACGATGCCCACGCTGCGGCCGTCGATGCGGGCGAGCCCGGTGACCAGGTTGCGCGCCCAGCGCGGCTTCAGCTCGAACAACCTTCCCTCGTCCACCACCGCCCCGATCACCTTGTGCACGTCGTACGCCTGGCGGGGATTGTCGGGAATCACGTCGAGGAGCGCCTCGTCGCGGCGGTCGACCGGATCGGCCGTGGCGCGGCGAGGTGGCTTTTCTCCGCAGCGGAGAGGGAAGAAGGACAGGTACTCCCGCACGGCGGCGAGGCAGGCGGCGTCGTCCGCCACCTCCAGGTCGGCGCACCCCGAGATCTCCGTGTGCACCTTGCTGCCGCCGAGCTGCTCCTCGGTGACGTCCTCGCCGACCACGCTCTTGACCAGGTACGGCCCGCCGATCGCCATCGAGGAGGTGCCCTTCACCATGGGCACGAAGTCCGCCAGCCCCGGGATGTACGCCGTGCCGGCCGCGCCTGGGCCGACCATCGCCGCCACCTGCGGCACCACGCCCGAGAGCACGACCTGCTCGCGGAACAGGTAGCCCGTGTCCGCGAACGAGCCGACGATCGCTGCTTCCTCCGCGTCGGCCGAAAGGCGCGCGCCGGCCGAGTCGACCAGCCAGATCATCGGTATCCGCTCGCGGAGCGCCAGCTCGCGCAGCCGCGCTGCCTTCCGCTCGCCGACCGGCCCGATGCTCCCGCCGTGCACGGTGAAGTCGTAGGACGCGACGCAACACGGCCGCCCGTCGATGAAGCCGGTCCCGCACACCACGCCGTCCGCCGGGGCAGGCCGTTGCGACTCTTCCGGCAGCTGCCCGAGGTGGGTGGCGAGCAATCCGATCTCGACCAGGCTGCCCGGATCGAGCAGCAGCTCGAGCCGCGCGCGCGCGTCCAGCTTGCCCCGCTCGCGCTGGCGACGCAGCCGCTCCTCGCCGCCCATCCGCAGCGCTTCCGCCCTGCGGCGGCGCAGCTCCTCCACCTTGTCGCGCATCGACATACCCGCTCCGCAAATTACCACTATCCGCCTACATTTGCTTCCGGTCGATCGATAATCCTGATGTTTGACCCTCTGTAGAACGGTGGTCTAGCGTGAGCTGACCCGCATGAGCGCCTCGGCCTCTCCGCACCCGCCGCCCGCAGCCGAGGCGGACCCGCTCATCGGGCGTACCGTCAACGACCGGTACCGCATCGTCGAGGCGATCGGCCAGGGCGGCATGGGCCGCGTCTACAAGGCGCTGCAGTCGCCGCTCGATCGGGTGGTGGCGCTCAAGATCCTCGGCGCCGGCCACGACCGCGATCCCAATTTCTACAAGCGCTTCTTCCTCGAGGCGTCGGTCACCGCCAAGCTGACGCATCCCAATACCATCACCCTCTACGACTACGGGCGCACCGAGGACGGCATCTTCTTCATCGCCATGGAGTTCCTCGACGGCCGCACCCTGTCCCAGGTCATGCGGCAGGAGGGTCCTCTCGCGCAGGAGCGCGTGGTCCACGTGGCGCAGCAGATCTGCCGCTCGCTCCGCGAGGCGCATGCGCTGGGGATCATCCACCGCGACCTCAAGCCCGCCAACGTCATGCTGCTGCGGCAGCAGGACGACCACGATTTCGTCAAGGTGCTCGACTTCGGCCTGGTGAAGTTCTTCCACGGCGAGAGCCCGGACGGCGACATCACCAACGCCGGCACCTTCATGGGCTCTCCGCATTACATCGCGCCGGAGCAGGCCCGCAACCAGGGTCCGGATCAGCGCTGCGATCTGTACTCGCTGGGCGTGCTGCTCTACCAGATGCTCACCGGCAAGGTGCCATTCACCGCCGAGAGCCCGGTGGACATCATCTTGAAGCACCTGCACGAGGCGCCGGTGCCGCCCCGCCAGCTCCGGCCCGATCTCGCCATCGACGCGCCGCTCGAGGCCATCGTGCTGCGCTGCATGGCCAAGGACCGTGCCGACCGCTTCCAGTCGATGGACGAGCTCCTCGGAGCGCTCAAGGCGGTGCGCCAGGAGCTGACCGGTGCCGCCGGATCGCGCTCGGCGCCGCTGCCCGTCACTCCCGATTCGCTCCGCCCGCTCCCCGTGCAGACACCGCCTTTGCCGATGACTCCCGGAGCCGGCTCCCGCGCGGTGCGGCCGCCGCCGCTTCCCGCCGATGCTCTGGAGGAACGCGCGCGCTGGCATCGCTTCACCGGAATGGGCGAACCGACCTGGTCGGGCCGGTCGATCTGGTTCGCGACTACCGCGGCGGTGCTGGCCGCGGCCGCGCTCGTGGTCTGGATGGGGAGCGGGCGCCGCCGGCCGCCGAGGCCCACGGTGACGGTGGAGCAGGGCGCTCCGGTGGTGGTCGGCACGTCGGGCCCAGCGGCTCCTACTGCCTACCAGCCGGCGAGCGCCGGACTGACCGTGGTGACGCTCACCAGCGCTCCTTCCGGTGCGGAGGTGAACGATGCCGACGGGCGCGCGCTGGGCCGGACGCCGATGGACCTCCCCGTCAGCACCGGCAGGCCGCTGCAGCTGGTCTTGAAGCTCGAGGGCTACAAGCCGTTCCCGGTCGCGCGCACTTCGCTCTCCGGCGACCGCATCGCCATCACGGCCACCCTGAAGAAGGAACCGTCCAAGGCCGAGCCGCCGCCGGCGCATGTCCGGCGATCGGCCGGCTACAAGGACGATCCGTACTGAGGACTAGCGATGACCCACGCGACGCGCGCCCGAAGGAGTCCGGTCCCGCACGGTCTGTTCCGCGGCGCTGCCTGCGCGCTGCTGCTCTCGCTCTTCGCCGCACCGGCGGCGCGGGCGGACGCCCGCAGCGAGGCGAAGCGCCGCTTCCGCGAAGGGATGGCGCTGATCGCGGCTGGGCAGGTGGAGCGCGGCATCGCCGAGCTGAAGCAGGCCTACGCCATCAAGCCGCACCCGGCCCTGCTCTACAACATCGCGCGCGCCTACGTGGATCTGGGGAAGATCCCCGACGCGCTCGACTACTTCCAACGTTACGTGGCGACCGATCCCGACGACCGCGCGCAGGTCGAGGCGGTGATGACCCGGCTCTCCGGCGCCGTCGGCGCGCGGGCGCCGCCCGCGCAGCCGGCGGCGGCACCGGCCGTGGACATCGCCCAGTTGCTCGCCGCGTTGCAAGAGCTGATCGAGCGCAACAAGGCCCCGGCGACGCTGGCTGCTGCGAAGGGAACCGCTGCGCGGGGCGCGGCGCCGGCCGCCGCGAGGAAAGACGACGAGGGAATGTTCGAAGCCACCGCGGTGACCGCCCGGACACGGGCCACCGCGCAGGAGATCGCCTCCGCGCTGGAAGGCGGCCACACGGACGAGGACATTTTCGAGGAACAGGTGGTGACCGCGGGTGTGCACGCCAGCTCGGAAGCCAGGGCTCCGGCATCGTTGACGGTGATCACCGCCGACGAGATCCGCCTCACCGGCGCGGCGAGCGTCCCCGAGATCCTGAGGCGGGTCCCCGGCGTGGACGTCGCCGAGATGAACCCGTCGGACACCAACGTCTCGGTGCGCGGGTTCAACCGGCGCGTCGCCAACAAGGTGCTGGTGCTGGTCGACGGCCGCAGCGTCTACCAGGACTTCCTCGGCGCGACGCTGTGGCCGTTGCTCGACGTCTCGGTGCAGGACATCGCTCGCATCGAGGTGATCCGCGGCCCCGGGTCCGCGCTCTACGGAGCCAACGCGTACGCGGGCGTGGTGAACATCATCACCAGGACCGGCGACGAGGTGAACGGCGGGCGCGCTTTCTTGCAGGCGGGCAACTACGGGACGCTCCAGGGTGCGCTCTCCGCGGGCGGGCGAAGCGGCAAGCTCACCTACCGCACCAGCCTCGCCTACGATCGCGCGGACAAATGGAGCACCGACGCTCCCGCGGGCTCCACGCCGCAGTTCTCGCAGCCGGCGCGCAGCCGCGAGATCCAGCGCGCCGAGGTCGCCGCCGACTACCAGTCGAGCGGCCTCTCGATCCGCGGCGGCGCCGGGTTCGACAACATGAACGCGATGGAGGTGTTCCCGCTCGGCTCGCTTCGCACCTTCGGCAACGAAGGGCAGGGCGGGTTCGTCCGCGCCGAGGCCACCTACGGAGAGACCGACGTCAAGGTCTACTGGAACGCGCTGCGCATGCGGTCGGGCCCGGAGTACTGGCCGTTTGCCCTGCCGTCGATCCTGACCAGCGTCCGCTCGGACGTGATCGACGCCTCCGCCCGCACTGGCGTTGCCTACGAGTTCCTGGGCCGGCACCGCTTCAACTTCGGCGCGGGGTTCCGCTACTCGACGGCCGACTGGGGATTCCTCGCACCGCGCGCCGACGGAGGCACGCGCTACACGCAGGAGCATTTCAGCGGGTTCCTGCAGGACGAGTGGGAGCCTTCCCGGCGCGTCACAGTGACCCTCAGCTACCGCATCGACCGCCACCCGCTCCTGGCCGACCAGCACATCACGGCGGGAGGCCTCGTCCACTCGCCTCGCGCAACGGTGCTGGTGGAGGTCGCCCGAGACCAGTTCCTCCGCTTCACCACCGGGACCGCGTTCCGCGCGCCCACGTTTCTGGAGTCCTACGCGAATCTCTTCGCGCCGGTCACGCCGGGCGCGGGCATCCGCTTCCGGGGCGACCTGAACCTGAAGCCCGAGGAGATCCTGCAGGCGGAGCTCGGCTACAAGGGCCGCATCGGCGATCAGCTGACGCCCGAGGCAGTGGTGTACGTCGAGCGGGTGCGCAACCTGATCACCGACGGTGCGCTGCAACCCGCCCCTTCCGGCAGCTCGTCGGGCGGCCAGACGTTGCTCGGGTCCACCGGGTTCCAGAACGAGCCGAACACCTTCGTCGGAATCGGCGCCGAGCTGGGCCTGCGCTACCAGCCGGCGGACGGCGTCGACGTGAGCATGAACTACTCCTTCGAGAAGATCTCCGATTGCACCTCGACCTGCACGAGCGACCACCTCGCCGCGAACCAGTCGTCGGCCACGGTCGCCAATACCGCTCAGCACAAGCTGAACGTGGTGGCCACCTGGCGTACGCGCGCGAACTTCGACCTCGGCGTCGACGCGCACTACGTCTCCAGCGTGACCTGGTTCGAGAAGTCCTTCGATCCCGGCGCGCCCGCGGGCGTGGTGCTGGCGCCTTACGCGCTGCCCGCATACACGCTGATCAACGCGCGCGTCGGGTACCGCTTCATCCGCGACCGGCTGGAAGGCGGCGTGTCCGTGTACAACCTGCTCGGCGACGACCACCGCGAACATCCCTTCGGCAGCCCCATCGGACGCCGCATTTTGATCACCGCGGCCGCGTCGTTCTAGAACTGCGGCCGCGATGCGGCTGGTCTCCATCGGCCGGGAGAACCTGGAAGGCGACGGGCAGGCCGACCGCCGCCGGCACGGCGGGCCGGACATGGCCGTGCTCGGCTACGCCGAGGAGCATTTACCCGCGTTGGCGAGACGAGCTGGCCTTCAGGGATCTTCCCTATGGCGCATCCGGCGAAAACCTCACCGTCGCCGGCGCCACCGAGGACTCGACCTGCCTCGGGCGACGTGTGGCGCGCCGGCACGGCGCTGCTGCAGCGATTGGCGCGAGCATCTCGTAGGCTTGCTCCGCAGGGGCCTGAGCGCCCAAGAGCGCGTCAACCACGCAAAACGAAACGGGTCCGGGGATCCCAGAGGGCTCCCGGACCCGTCGGGGGGTTCGCCCGTTCGCCTCTATCAGCCGCGTTGCGCCGCGGGATCGTCGTCGAGCATGTCGTTCGGCGAGGGGATCTTGCGCAGCTCGGCCTTGGAGATCTTCCACGCCTGTTGCACGACCCAGCTCAGGGAGCGATCGAGCCGCTGAGCCTGCTGCTGGATCTCGCTGAGCATGTCCTCGGGAAAGTACAGGCTCTGCTTGCGCGCGTCGTTGGCCGACATCTATTCGCGCTCCTCGCCCGGTGCACGGGCCTCGGTGCCGATCACGTCGTTCACCGAAGGAAAACGCATGATCTCGTTGCGCGCGATCTTCCAAGCCTGCTGCACGATCCACGAAAGCGAACGGTCCTGCCGGTTCGCCTCCTCCTGGATTTCCCGCAGCATGTCCTCGGGGAAGTAGAGGCTCTGCTTTCGTTTGTCAGTACCCGCCATCAACACCCTCCGGGTGCCAGCGCCGCCGCTTGATGCGGCGTGTGCCCACGTGCCATCACCCTGTCTAGACTTGGACGACAGCGGGGTCAAGGATCCGCCTTGTAGGTCCTACGCGGAGCAAGCGGCCACCTCCCTGTAATTCCTCCTGCGCAGCAGGAGGCTCTGCTGAAACGTAGGCCGAGGTCCTCCGCAGCCCCACGCGTCGTCTCGCGGCCTTGCGCAGCCACAGCGGTTCTCGCTGCGCTTCGCCCTGTCCACTGCCATGCACGTAGCGCACTCGTCGCCGTGGCACGCGGTTCGCAGGACTTGTGTAACCGAGAGGTGACCATGTCGGTGAGCGGACTCATCACCACGAAGGACGTGCTGAAGCACAGCGCGACCATCGTGCGCGAGTTCGGGGCTGGCACCTATCTGCGCTGCTGCCTGGCCATCCTGCGCGGGCGCCGCACTACGTTCCTCAGCCTGGTGTTCTCGCGCTGAGCCCCTCGTCAATCCGCTGACGGAGCCGTCAGCGTCATGACTACCCGTCCAAAAATCAGACTGCGACGAAAAAGGCTGACCAGGCTCTCGCCTGGCCAGCCCCGATGGGCTCGGAGGGGGAGGGGGGGACCCCCAAGCCCATTGCCTTTCGAACCGTCCAGCCGCTTGGCTGGTCACCGTCCAGAAACCTGTTGCCCGCGCTCGTTGTTCCCCGCCGCCGATCCGGTGCCCTCTCTCGCCGGAGAAGTTGGGTTTGAAACACGCCCGGCGCAAGGGCACACGACGCACAAACCCCTGAAAATCCGACCGATCGGAGCATAACGGGCCTGGGTTCCAGCCGCAGCGTGGCGAGCGCGAATGCGGTCCACGCAGGCAGGCGAGCAGGCACCCGCTCCATGCGGCCTCTCGATGTCCTGGTTCGGTAGAATGGCAGACGATGACCGGCGACCCCGTCGAAGTGGCACTGCTCGCCTGCGCCGATCTGTTGCCGCGAGGCGCGTCGGTGCTCGCCGCCTGCTCGGGAGGCCCGGACTCCGCCGCGCTCACCGCGGAGCTGGCGGCCTGCGCAGACGCGCTCGGCGTGCGGGTCGCCGTCGGACACGTGGATCACGCGCTGCGTCCCGAGTCGGCCGGCGACGCCGAACAGGTCCGGGATCTGGCGCGATCCTTGGGGCTGCCGTTCCATCTGCGCCGCCTCGAGGCGCTCGACGTGTCCGAGCTCGGCCTCGAAGGGGCGGCGCGGGAAGCGCGCTACGGTGCCCTCGCGCAGCTTGCCGCACAGGCGGGAGCCGATCGGGTTGCGACGGCGCACACGCGCCGCGACCAGGCCGAGACGGTCCTGTTGCGGCTCGCGCGCGGCGGCGGGTCGGGAGCGGTTGCGGGAATCCGGCGGAAGCGCGCCCTGACCGAGGGCATCCTCCTCGTCCGCCCGCTCCTCGGCGTGACGCGCGAGGCGACCGAGGCGTATTGCCGCGCTCGAGGCCTGCGCGCGGTCGAGGATGCGCACAACGCCGATCCGCGGCGCGCGCGGGCGCGGTTGCGCGCGGTCATGCCTGCGTTAGCCGCCGCGCTCAATCCCCGGCTGGAGGAGGCGCTCGCCGGAGCTGCGCGCATCGCCGCCGAAGAGGACGTGCTGCTCGATGGGCTGGCCAGGGAGGCGCTCGACTCCGCCACCGCCGGCGAGGGCTTCTCCGCCGAGCGGCTCGCCGCGGTGCCCACCGCGCTGCTCCGCCGCGCGCTGCTCATGGCCGCTCAGGGCAGTGCGCGTCCGGAGCGCGGCCATCTGGAACAGTTGGTTCATTTCCTGACCGGCCGGCGTACAGGGCGGCTCGACCTTCCCGGCGGACGCGCGGTGATCGAGCGGGGCGTGCTGCGTTTCGAGTCGAACGCTGCGCTGCCTCCGCCCCCGGTGGATGTGGCGGTCCCCGGCCCCGGCGTCTACCGTTGGGCCGGCCGCGCGCTCCATGTAGGCGCAGGTGCGCAACGCGCGGATCTCCGGCTGGCTCCGTTCCCCTGGACGCTGCGCAAGCGCCTCCCCGGTGACCGGTTCCGCGTTGCCGGGGGGCCGGAGAAGAAGCTGGGGGACGTCTGGCAGGCGGAAGGGGTCCCCGCCTCGCGCCGCGAACGCATCCCCCTTCTGGCGGATGCAGGGGGCCGCGTCTTCTGGGTCGAGGGCCTACCGCCGGGGCCGGCCTGCGCGGCGCCGCCCGAGGACGCGGTCCGGTTCGAATTCGCGCCGGAAATGGATGCCTTGCGCTAGCGGTTCCCCGGCAAGCGGCGAAGCGTCCCCGCTTTTGCTACCATCCCGTCCCGTCAGGCCACTGCGGAGGAGCCTTAGGTGAGACAGTCGTACAAGACCTTCTTTCTCTGGGCGGTCCTCATCCTCCTGTTCTTCTCCTTCTACTCGATCTTCTCCCGCCAGCGCGGCGCCGAGCCGACCGAGATGCGGGCGAGCGAGTTCTACGCGGCGGTCGAGCGCGGCGACATCGCCGAGGTGACGGTCAAAGGGAACACCCTGCAGGGCAAGCTGAAGAACCGGCAGGACTTCCGCACGGTCTCGCCGCTCGACACCCAGCTGCTCGACAAGATGCGCCAGAAGGGCGTGAGCCTCTCCTTCGAGAAGGAGGACTCGCAGTCGCTGTGGGCGCAGTTCCTCGTCTCCTGGATGCCGCTGGGCATCATCTGCGTCCTGTTCATCTTCCTCATGCGCCAGCTGCAGGCAGGCGGCGGCAAGGCGATGAGCTTCGGCAAGTCCAAGGCGAAGCTGCTCAGCGAGAACCACAACAAGGTCACCTTCGCGGACGTCGCCGGCATCGACGAGGCCAAGGACGAGCTGGAAGAGATCATCCAGTTCCTCAAGGACCCGAAGAAGTTCACCAAGCTCGGCGGGCGCATCCCCAAGGGCGTCCTCCTGATGGGCTCGCCGGGGACGGGCAAGACGCTGCTCGCCCGCGCCATCGCCGGCGAGGCCGGAGTGCCGTTCTTCAGCATCTCGGGCTCCGACTTCGTCGAGATGTTCGTCGGCGTGGGCGCGAGCCGGGTGCGCGATCTCTTCGAGCAGGGGAAGAAGCACGCTCCCTGCATCATCTTCATCGACGAGATCGACGCCGTCGGCCGCCACCGCGGGGCGGGCCTGGGCGGCGGCCACGACGAGCGCGAGCAGACCCTCAACCAGCTCCTGGTGGAGATGGACGGGTTCGAGTCCAACGAGGGCGTGATCCTCATCGCCGCCACCAACCGCCCCGACGTGCTCGACCCGGCGCTCTTGCGGCCCGGCCGCTTCGACCGGCGCATCGTGGTCCCGCGGCCCGACGTGAAGGGTCGCGAGGGGATCCTCAAGGTCCACACCAAGAAGACCCCGCTCTCGCCGGAGGTCGATCTCGACTCCATCGCGCGCGGGACGCCCGGTTTCTCGGGCGCCGACCTGGAGAACCTGGTCAACGAGGCCGCGCTGCTCGCTGCCCGCAGGAACAAGGAGCGCCTGGACAACGGCGACTTCGAGTTCGCCAAGGACAAGGTGATGATGGGCTCCGAGCGGCGGAGCATGATCATCAGCGAGAAGGACAAGAAGATCACCGCCTGGCACGAGGCCGGGCACGCGCTGGTCGCCCGCCTGGTCCCGCAGTGCGACCCGGTGCACAAGGTGACCATCATCCCGCGCGGTCCGGCGCTGGGGCTCACCCAGATGTTGCCCAAGGAAGATCGCCTCAACTGGAACCGCCAGGCGGTGCTCGATCGCATCGCGATGGCGATGGGCGGGCGCATCGCCGAGGAGCTGCAGTTCGACGAGATCACCAGCGGCGCGAAGAGCGACATCGATCACGCCACCCAGTTCGCGCGCAGCATGGTGTGCGAGTGGGGCATGAGCGAGAAGCTGGGCCCGCTGGCGTTCGGCGAGGAGCAGCAGGAAGTGTTCCTCGGCCGCGAATTCGGCCACCGGGCGCGCAACTTCTCCGAGAAGACCGCCATCGACATCGACGACGAGGTCCGCCAGATCGTCACCACCCAGTACCAGCGGGCGAAGCACCTCCTCGTCGAGAACAAGGCTGTGTTGGACCGCATCGCCGCGGCATTGCTGGAGTGGGAGACGTTGGACGGCGCGGACGTGGAGGCGATCCTCTGCGGGCAGCCGCTGAAGGCCCGGCCCGCGGTACCCGCCAGGCCGCCCGAGGCCAAGCGGCCCGAGGTGAAGGAGAAGTCGAAGATCCTCGACGCGCTGGGAGGGTTGACGGCGTCGGTGCCGAAGGTGGAGACAGGTAAGGCCTAGTCGCCGCTTTCGATAGCTTTCGGTAGGGCCGGTGCCTTGCGGCGCCGGCCCTTTTGTTTTTGCATGGTTAACCAAACGGGCCTCGGATGTTTCACGTGGAACGTGACCTGGGGAGAATCCGGATGAAGAGACTATCGATGGCGGTGCTGGCGATGGTGCTGGGCGTTTCGGCGGCCACGGGGGCGGCGGAAGTGGATCGGCGCGAGCGGCGCCAGCAGGAGCGCATCGCCCAGGGTGTGCAGAGCGGCCAGCTCACGCCCGGCGAGACCGCCCGGCTGGAGCGGAAGGAAGCGCGCATCCACCGCGAGATCGAGCGCGATCGCGCGGCCAACGGCGGCACGCTGACGCCGGCCGAGCGGCGGCGCCTCAATCGCCAGCAGAACCGGGTCAGCCGGCAGATCTACCGCGAGAAGCACGACGCCCAGCAGCAGTCATCGGCGGCTCCCCGGTAGGCGCTCGGACGCCCCGGCTGCCTGCGCTACGGTACAGTGCGCAGGTGCCGAGGCTGATCGAGCTGCAGAGGGAATCCGATTCGCTGGCCGCGTGCGCGGCCGCCGGGCGGCAGGTGCGGGATCCGAATCTGCGCGGGTGGGCGGCGTTGCTGCCCCCGCGGCCCGCGCTGCTCCAGGAGGGTTTGCGTCAATCGGGAATCCCGGTGCTCCGCGGCGAGAAGGGTGCGCTCGCATTGGGCAGCATCTCGCAGCTGTGGTCGGCGGCGCGGAGCCTGGCCGACGCGGTGGAGGACGGCGGCGCGCGGGCGCTGGCGACGGAGCTCGCCCGCCGCGCCGGGAACGTCGAGGCGCCCGAGCAGCCGTGGCTCCTTCCCCGCTCCCGCCTTCCCGAAGGGCGCGTGCTGGTCATGGCGGTGCTCAACGTCACGCCCGACTCGTTCTCGGACGGCGGCAGCTTCGCCGTGGCCGATGCCGCCGTGGAGCACGGCCTGCGGCTCGCCGCGGAGGGCGCCGATCTGATCGACGTGGGAGGCGAGTCGACCCGTCCCGGCGCGCAGCCGGTCCCGGCCGACGAAGAGCTGCGCCGCGCACTGCCGGTGATCCGCGAGCTGGTCCGCAGGGCCAAGGTGCCCATCTCCATCGACACGACCAAGGCGGAGGTCGCGCGGGCGGCGGTGGAGGCCGGCGCCGAGGTGGTCAACGACGTCTCGGGTCTGCGGCGCGATCCGGAGATGGGGACCGCGGTTGCGCGCGGGGGCGCGGCGCTGTGCCTGATGCACTCGCGCGGCGAGCCGCGGGACATGCAGCAGCATGCCGCGTACGCCGATCTCCTCGGCGAGATGCAGGACGAGCTGCTCGAGGGGCTGCGACGTGCTCGGGAGGCGGGCGTGCCCGAGGAGCGCATCGCGCTCGATCCGGGGCTCGGATTCGCGAAGACGGCCGAGCACAACCTTCTCCTCATGCGGAGGCTACGCGAGCTGACGCAGCTCGGGAGGCCCTTGCTGGCCGGCGCCTCGCGCAAGTCGTTCCTGGGCAGATTGAGCGGAAAGATCGCCCCGGAGCGGTTGACGGGATCGGTCGCCGCTGCCGCCGTGCTGGCGCTGAACGGTGCATCCATCTTGCGGGTCCACGACGTGGCTGCCACGCGGGAAGCGCTGGCCGTCGTGGACGCGGTGCGTTCGTCGGCCAGTTGACACACAACCTGACCCTTGCAAGTTGCTCCGCGGACGCTCGCACACCTACATTGCAGCCACCCGATTGGAGCCAGATGGCCTTGCGATTGACCGAGAAGCCGTCAGAACCCGCCCGCCGGCTCTTCGGCACCGACGGCATCCGTGGCGTCGCCAACGTCCACCCGATGACGGGCGAGATGATGCTCCAGCTCGGGCGCGCGGTGGCCTACCTCATCCGCAACGGATCGCACCGCCACCGCGTGGTGATCGGGAAGGACACGCGCCTCTCCGGATACATGCTGGAGACGGCGCTCGCCTCGGGCATCTGCAGCATGGGCGTCGACGTGCTCATCTGTGGCCCCCTGCCCACGCCGGCCATCTCGCAGCTCACCCTCTCCATGCGCGCCGACGCGGGCGCGGTGATCTCCGCCAGCCACAACCCCTACCAGGACAACGGGATCAAGTTCTTCAGCCGCGACGGATTCAAGCTCCCCGACGACATCGAGATGAAGATCGAGGAGCTGATCGCGAACGACGAGCTGCATCACCTCCGCCCGACGGCCACCAGCATCGGAAAGGCGTTCCGCATCGAGGACGCCGGCGGCCGCTACGTGGTCTTCGCCAAGAGCACCTTCCCCAAGGACCTCACGTTGGAGGGGCTCACCATCGTGGTCGATTGCGGCCACGGCGCCGCCTACCGCGTCGCGCCCACCGTGCTCCAGGAGCTGGGCGCGAAAGTGATCACCATCGGCGCCGCGCCGGACGGCAAGAACATCAACAAGGGCTTCGGCGCGCTCCACCCCGAGACGATGTGCAAGGCGGTGCTGAAGACCGGCGCGGATCTCGGCATCGCGCTCGACGGCGACGCGGACCGCCTGATCGTGGCCGACGAGAAGGGCAGGGTGGTGGACGGCGACGCGGTGATGGCCGTCTGCGGGCTCGACCTGCTCCGGCGCAGGGCGCTGCCGAAGAAGACGGTGGTCGCCACGGTGATGAGCAACCTGGGGCTCGATCAGTGCATCGCGAAGGCGGGCGGGCGGGTGGTACGCACGCGGGTCGGCGACCGATACGTGGTCGAGGAGATGCGCAAGAACGGGTTTTCTTTTGGTGGCGAGCAGAGCGGGCACCTGATCTTCCTCGAGCACGCCACCACCGGCGACGGCACCGTGGCGGCGCTGGCGCTGCTCAGCGTCATGGTGCAGAGCGGCAAGCCGATCTCCGAGCTTGCCAAGGCGATGGACGTCTACCCGCAGGCGCAGCTCAACCTTGCCGTGCGGGAGAAGCCGGAGCTGGGCTCGCTCCCGGGCGTGATGCGCGCCATCCGCGACGTGGAGAAGAAGCTGGGCAAGGAAGGCCGGGTGCTGGTGCGCTACAGCGGCACCGAGCCGAAAGTGCGCGTGCTGGTCGAGGGGCCGGACAAGAAGCTGATCGAGTCCCACGCGAGCGGGATCGCCGCCGAGTTGAAGAAGGCGATCGGGAGCTAAGCTCCGCCCCGCAAATCGAGCTCCCAGGTGTCCCCGACGAGGGTCGTGCCCGAAGCCGTGATGCGCCTTCTCGTGCGAACGACCGCAAGCGGCGCGGAAGCGCACCGTCGCCGGGCGAGGTAGACTCGAAGGCTGCGGAGGAGCTCGATGCGGCTCGGCGTCAACATCGATCACGTCGCCACGCTCCGGCAGGCGCGGCGCGGGAGGTATCCGGATCCGGTCGCGGCGGCGGTGGTGGCCGAGCTGGGCGGCGCGGACCAGATCACGCTGCACGTGCGGGAAGACCGCCGGCACGTGAACGACCGCGACCTCACGCTCCTCCGGCAGACGGTGAACGGGACGCTCAATCTGGAGATGGCGGCGGTGCAGCCGATGGTGGATCTGGCGCTGCACGAGCGGCCGGATACCTGCACGCTGGTGCCCGAGCGCCGGGAGGAGCTGACCACGGAGGGCGGGCTGGACGCGATCGGCCACCGCGACGAGGTGCGCCGGGTCACCCGGGCGCTGCGGGACGGAGGGATCGAGGTGTCGCTGTTCATCGATCCCGACCTGGAGCAGGTCAAGGCGAGCCACCGGGCGGATGCCCAGGCGATCGAGCTGCACACAGGCCGGTATTGCGAGGCGCGCGGTGCAGACGAGCGCAAGCGCGAGCTCTCGCGCCTGGTCGACGCCGCCAAGGCGGCCGGCAAGCTCGGTCTGCGGGTGGCCGCCGGCCACGGGCTGGACTACTGGAACGTGAAGCCCGTCGTCGGCATCGAGGAGATCGCGGAGCTGAACATCGGCTACGCGATCGTGTGTCGGGCCGTCCTCGTCGGGCTGGAGCGCGCCGTGCGCGACATGAAGGAGCTGATCGCCCGGCCGGGGCGCGCATGAGGCTGCTCACGGCCGCCGAGCAGCGCGAGCTGGATCGGCTGGCCGCCGAGGTCGGCCTTCCGACCCGCGTCCTGATGGAGAGCGCGGGTGCCGCCGTCGCGCGCGAGGCGTCGTCGCTGCGGCCGCGCACCGTGGCTGTCTACTGCGGGCCGGGGAACAACGGAGGGGACGGGTTCGTCGCCGCGCGCCTGCTCCGCGAACAACTGGGCGGCGACGCGGTGACCGTGGTGGCGACCGCTCGGGAGAAGCTGCGCGGGGATGCGCTCGCAGCGGCGCAGGCGTGGTTGGGAGCGGTGGTCGCGCAGGCTCCGCAGACCGAGCTGGTGATCGACGCGGTCTTCGGCAGCGGGTTGTCGCGGCCGCCGGCCGGGGCGGAAGCGGCGGCGATCGCCGCCATGAACGAGGCCCGGTCCCGAGGCGCGCGGGTCCTGGCGGTGGACGTTCCCTCCGGAATCGACTCCGACACCGGCGCCGTGTACCCGGTCCATCTCGCCCGCGCCGACGTCACGGTGACGCTGCACCTGCCCAAGCGCGGGCTGTGGCTCTACCCGGGAGCGGCGTCGGCCGGCCGCATCGCGGTCGCGCCCATCGGCATCCCGCGCGCGCTGGAGGACCGGCTGGAGGCCGCCCCCTGCGAGCTGCTCGACGAGCAGTGGGGGCGCGCGCTGCTCACGCCGCGCGATCCCAC
The DNA here is from genome assembly GCA_035260805.1 of Myxococcales bacterium. GTDB lineage: Bacteria > Myxococcota > Myxococcia > Myxococcales > 40CM-4-68-19 > VBKO01. The sequence goes on from DATFUN010000411.1 coordinate 26,278, forward strand.
CGCGCACAAGAATGACTTCGGGCACGTGCTCGCGGTGGCCGGATCGCCGGGCAAGTCGGGTGCGGCCGCGCTGGTCGTGGAGGCAGCGCTGCGCGCCGGCGCCGGCCTGGTCACGCTGGCCGCGCGCCCGGAAGTCTTGCAAACCGCCTTGCCCGGCGTGCCCGAAGCGATGGGGTTCCCGCTGCCCGGCTCGGGCCCGCTCGGGCCCTCGGACCTCGGGCCGCTGCGCGAGGCCGTCAAGCAGAAGACCGCCGTCGCCATCGGGCCCGGCATCGCCCGCGGCCCGGAAACGGCCGGACTGATCGCCGACCTGCTGCCGGCGCTCGATCCGGGCTGCGCCTGCGTGCTCGACGCGGATGCGCTCAATGCGCTGTCCGAGCACCGCGACCGCCTCGCCGAATGGCTGCGCCGCGCGCCGGTCCGCCCGCTCCTGACCCCCCACCCGGGCGAGTTTGCGCGCTTGACCGGCGAGGAGGTGGAGCGGATCGAGTCCGATCGCATCGGAGCGGCTGCGCGCGCGGCGCAGCGCTTCGGCGCCTGCGTCGCGCTCAAGGGAGCCCGGACCGTGGTTGCCGATCCCGAAGGCGCCACGGCCATCTGCGCCCACGGCAACCCCGGAATGGCGACGGCCGGCTCGGGCGACGTGCTCACGGGCATCTCGGCCGCCGTCCTCGCGCGCAGGTCGGGCGCGGGTGGAACGGGCGAGCGCGCGCGGCTCGCGGTGCTCCTGCACGCGCTGGCGGGGGACCTCGCCGCCCGGCGCGTAGGGCAAGCGGCGCTGGTCGCGAGCGACATCTCGCGGGTCGGCCTGCCGCGGTTGTTCCGGCGCTGGCGGCGATGATCCTGCGCTCGCCGGAGCAGACGCGCTCCCTGGGCCGGCGGCTCGGGGCGCTGCTCCGGGCGGGGGATTTCGTCGCGCTCGTCGGCGAGCTTGGAGCGGGCAAGACGCTCCTGGTCCGCGGCGCCGCGGAAGGCGCCGGAGTGGCCGATGCGGCCAGCTCGCCGACGTTCGCGCTCGTGAACCTCTACCGCGGCGGCCGCGTCGCGCTGCAGCACCTGGACCTCTACCGGCTCGCCGGACCTGCGGAGCTGTTCGCGCTGGGCTTCGAGGACCTGCTGGCGGAGCCCGCCGCGACTCTGTGTGAATGGGCCGAGCGGGCAGGAGCCGCTCTTCCCGAAGATCGGCTGGAGATCCTGCTCGAGCCGGCCGGTCCGAACGAGCGGCGCGCCACGCTGCGCGCGCACGGGACCCGCGCGAAGGAGTTGCTCGACGCCCTGCTACAGGGCGGCGCGGCGCAGCCGTAGGTTCTCGTCGACGCCGACGATCGTCTCCGCCCGCACTTCGCGCCACGGGCTGCGTCCCTGCGGCACCGGCTCGTGGAGGCGCGGATCCTCGCTGGCCACCGCGAACCACGCCACGCGGCCGTCGCGCTCGGGCTCGGCCGCCGAGACGTACAGCGTCCGGCCGCGCCGGCAGGCGAGCATCGTCCGGCCGTCGGTGGCGAGGAAGGTGGTCGCCGCCTCCGTGCCGCACCTGCGCACGACGATCTCCACCGCCTCCGCGAGCGCGGCCGCCGCATCGTCGAACCGGGCGGTGGTCGGGTCGCAGCGCCGGGCGAGGCGCGTCAAGAAGACCAGGAAGCAGCGTTCGCTGTCGGTCTCGCCCCGCAGCTTGTCCCGGAGCGCCGCATCGATCTCCGATTCGACCCCGGCGCGCCGTTCCTCCCAGCCGGGAACCGTGCCGTTGTGCGCAAACAACCAAGGACCCCACTCGAACGGATGGGTGTTCTCGAAGGAAACGCGTCCGATGCTCGCCTTGCGGATGTGCGCGAGGATCGTGGAGGCGGTCACGAAGGACGAGACCTCCTCGAAGTCGTCGTCGCCGTGCGCCGCGGTCAGGCTGCGCACCACCTGCGGCACCCGGTCGACGTACCAGCCCAGTCCCCACCCGTCGGGGTGCTCGCGGCTCTGCACGCGCAGCGCATTCGCTCCGTGCAAGAGCTCGTGCGCGACGCCTCCCGGAGCAGCGGCGCGGCAGCCGAATAAACGGCACATGGCGCCATTCTACGGCGGCCGGCAGGGTGGCCGCTCCTCCCTGTTTCACCCCGTGCGCGGGGCGGCGCCGCGGTGGGCGCGCGTCCGACATGCGCCGCGCGTCAAATCCTCGCTTCGGGCGGGTCGCGTGCTAGGGTCGGCGGCGCGTGGCTGACGACATCGCATCGAAGAGCGTTCGGTGGCTCGCCCGCCTCGCCGCCTGTGCGCTCGCCGCGGGCTGCGCACGATACTCGGGGCCGCCGGACCCCGACTTCGCCAACGCCCGCGACCTGTACCAGCGGCTGTACGCCACCGAGCTCGACGAGGCCTACGGCGATCCCAAGATGGACGAAGTGGTCTCGCTGCTCCGGAACGTGCACAAGCGCTCGGTGGACGCGCCTTCGGCCCAGGCATTGCTCCACGCCATCGAGCACGGGCGGGAAGAGCTGGCCAAGGTGCACGCCGAGCGGGAGAAGCTGAGCAAGGCGGCCTCCGAGGTGGTCGCCGCGCCGAGCAACATCGATCCGACGCGCGTGCTGGGTCAGGCTGACGCCGGTCCGCCGCAAGATCCCTACGGGCCGTCCGCATCGGTCGCGCAGATCAACAGGGACAGCGGCGGGTGCCTGGTCTCCGGCGAGCCGTTCAACGAAGGAAC
>DATFUN010000412.1:0-11485 GCA_035260805.1 Myxococcales bacterium
CTCCGATCGTGCAATCCCCGCCGCCGCCACCCTCGTCGCGCCCCCCTCCGCCACCGGACGACGAAGCAGGTGGGCTGCCTCCCTCCGCGCAGGCCGAGGCCGACATCCCGCCGGCCGGCCAGGACGTGGCCGACGAGCAGGTTTTCTACGAGCGGCTCTCGCCGTATGGCCACTGGGAGTGGGTACCCGAGTACGGCCGCGTCTGGGTGCCCGCGGTCGCTCCGGGCTGGCGACCTTACGTCTACGGCCGGTGGGCGCTGACCGAGTGGGGCTGGACCTGGGTCTCCGACGATCCGTGGGCATGGGCCGCGTATCACTACGGCACCTGGGGCTTCACGATCGGCGCCGGCTGGTTCTGGGTGCCCGGCAGGGTCTGGGCGCCGGCGTGGGTCACCTGGCGCTGGGGATTCGGCTATTGCGCCTGGGCGCCGATCGGGCCGCACGGCTTCGTGGGATTCGGCTTCCGCCATCCGGGGTGGGTGGCCGTCCGCGCCGAGCACTTCACGCAACCCATCTCCGTGCACGTGGTCGCCGTCCAGCAGACGGGCGCCATCGTGCAGCGCGCCTCGCCGCTCGCGGGTCCGCGGGCGACGCCTGCGCGAGGAGTCGCCTTCGGGCCGCCCGTCGCGCAGGTGGCTTCCGCCACGGGGCAGACGGTGCGCCCGGTGAGCGCCGGCGCGGTGGTCGGTGCCCGGCCGCAGTGGTCCCGCAACCGCCAGATCAACCCCGCTCCCGGCGGCGCGCGGGCGACCGGCTCGCCGGCGCAGTCGCCGCGGGCGCAGTCTCCCATGCAGTCGCCGCGCGCGCAGCCCTCGGCCCCGGCCCGGAGCAGCGGCGGCGGATGGAAGCGCAACTGGTCGCAGCCCTCGGCGACGAGCCGCGCAGGCGCGGCCGGCTGGGGCGGCCCTCGCGCCGCCTCCCCTGCCCGCTGGGGCGGCGCTCCCGTCGTGAGCGGCGCGCGAGCATCACCTGGCGCGAGCGGAGGGGTCCGCTCGGCCCCGTCGGCGCCGCGCGCCTCGGCTGCGCCGCAGGGCGGTGCCCCCTCGGGTGGCGCTCACTCCGGCGGTGCCCCGTCGGGTGGCGGCCATTCCGGCGGTGCCCCCTCGGGCGGCGGCCACTCCGGCGGGGCGCACTCTTCCGGAGGACACGGACGCCGCTGACCCTGTTCCTCGGGCAGATGCCCGAGGAAGAGGCTGGAGCATTCGGGTAGGCTGCGCCGATGCTCTTCCGGAAGGGCCGCGTCCTGCGCGCCACCTTCGGCTGCAACCCGAACTCCAGCTCGCTCGGGGTCGACGTGACCTTCCTGCTCTTCGGCGCCACCTTCGCGAGCGCCCTGGCGCTGGTGCTCGGCTCCTTGCTGCATCGGCCGCCCGATCCATGAAGCTCGAGGTGGTCCGCGCCCGCGCCGAACGCTTCGGGGGCATCGTCGAGGTTGCCCGCCCCCGCGCCTTGCTGCACGTCGATCGGGAGATGATGCGCGAGCTGGGCCAACCCCCTTCGGCCCTGTGGGACTCGCCCGCGCCGGCAGACGCGCCGCTCGTCGCCCCCACCGAGGTGCACCTGGTCCTCTCGCGACGCTGCGCCGCCGGCTGCACCGGCTGCTACGTCGACGCCACCCCGCAGGGGCCGGCCCTGTCGCTCGAGCAGGCGCGCCTCGTCCTCGACGAGCTCGCGGCCATGGGCGTCTTCCACGTCGCCTTGGGCGGCGGCGAGGCGCTGGAGCTGGACTACCTCTTCGAGGTCGCCGCCCACGCCCGCTCGGTGGGCATCACGCCCAACCTCACCACCAGCGGGCTGGGGCTGGGCGCCCCGCAGGCCGCGAGGTGCCGCGTGTTCGGTCAGATCAACGTCAGCGTGGACGGCGTCGGCGAGGGATATCGCCGTGCCCGCGGCTTCGACGGCTTCGCCCACGCCGAGCGCGCGCTGCGCCTCTTGCGCGCCGTGAAGGAGGAAGTGGGCGTCAACTGCGTGGTGAGCCGCAGCAGCTTCGACGGGCTCGAGGAGGTCGCGCGGCTGGTGCGGACGCTGCGCCTCAACGAGCTGGAGCTGCTCCGCTTCAAGCCGGTGGGCCGCGGCGCGCGCCTCGACCAGGAGCTCACCCCCGATCAGGCCAGGCGCATCTATCCGCTCGCCCGCCGGCTCATGCTCCGCCACCGCATCCGGGTGAAGCTCGACTGCTCCTTCGCCCCGATGGTTTTCTGGCACCGCCCGTCGGCCCGGGCGGCGGCTTTCTGGGGAGTGCAGGGCTGCGTGGCAGGCGACGTGCTCGCCGCGGTCGCACCCGAGGGAGATCTCCTGGGGTGCTCCTTCGCCGGACCCGCCGAGGCGGATGCGCGCGTTCCCGGCGCGATCCGCGCCGCCTGGCCCGGCGGGTTCTCCTCGTTCCGCGGGTTCGTCCGCAGCGCGCCGGAGCCGTGCAAGAGCTGCGAGTACCTGCGCCTCTGCCGCGGCGGATGCCGCGCCGTCGCCGCCGCGCACGGGGCGTTCTCCGCTCCCGATCCGGGGTGCCCACGCGTGCAGGAATGGACCGCGCGAAGCGCGGCGGAGCAAAAGGCCGGCACCTTCGCGCTGCCGGTGGTGCGCGGGTGACCGTCATCTTCGAAAGCGGCGCGCGCTCTCTCTTGCTGGTCCATGCGGTGCTGGGGTTCACCGCGGTGTTCGCGGCGACACACCATGCGGCCTCCGCCATTTCCGCCGCGCGCGGACGCCCGGCGCAGCGGCAGCTCCGGCGCTTCGGCTGGATGGCGTCCGGTTCCGTCGTCGGGCAGGCGCTGTTCGGCCTCGCGCTGTACCCGGCGTACCGGGTGCGCGTCCGGCTCGCCGATCTCGAGCGAAGCGCGCCAGCGGTGGCGCAGCTCTTCGACCTCAAGGAGCACCTCTCCGCGCTGGCCCTCGTTCTGGTCGTGGGTGCGTCGTTCGCCGGCCGGGCGCTGCAGCGCGATGCGCCGGCCGCGGAGTCCCGTGCCGTGGCCGCGCTGTCGGGCACCGGCGCCGCACTGGTGTGGGCCGCGGCGCTGATGGGACTCTACGTGACCTCTCGCCACCCGGTCGGCACGCGATGAGGGAGCTGCGCGCATCGCTGTGGGGGACCGCCGCCTTCGCGCTGGGCTATCTCCTGCCGGGAACGCTCGGGTTGCCGACGCTGACGTACGACCCGGTGGCGCGGACCGTCGGCTTCAGCGCCCGGGTGAGCGGCGTAGCGATGCGCTACTACGGCGACTTGCTCTGGGCCTGCGCCGCCGGCCTCGGCGCCGCGGCGGTGGTGTGGAGTTCTCGACGTCCGCCGCGTCCAGTGGGCGTCCTCGCCGCCGCCGCGCTCTCGCTGGTGGCCCTGGACGTGGCCTTCTACCTTTCGCGGTTGCTCGCCGCAGTGTAGAGGAGCGGCAATGCCCTTGCGTCGCGCCGTCCTCGCGCTCCCGGTCGCCGCGCTGGCGCTCGCCTCGGCTCGATGCGACGGGACGACCTGCGTCGATCGGAACCCCGACGTCGGAGCGGTGTGCCTGCCAGCCGCGGTGCAGCCCGACCAATCGGCGGTGATCGAGGTGCGCGAGTCGTGCGGCCTCTGCTCCTCGACGCCGCACTGCGACACCAGGCTGATCGTCGGCGAGGTGCACGTCGACCTGCACGCGCAGATCTGCAACGACGGGTCGGTCAGCTGCGATACGAATCTCTGCCTGCAGCGGATCGTGCGTTGCACGCTGCCTTCGCTCCCCGCCGGCGACTGGCCGCTGGTCCTCCCCGGGAACCAGGTCCGGCTCCTCCGCGTGCGCGAGGGAGGCCTGAGCGCCTGCCAGCTCCCCGCTCCGTGACCGCCGGCGATCGGCCGTGGTAGGAAACGGCGCGATGTCCGTCTACCTGAGCGTCGCGCCGCCCGACGGGTTCACCGGCTGGGCAGACGCGGATTGGGACCGCTGGCTGCGCGAGCACCCGTGGGAAGCCGCCGAGCGCCTCTGCTCGCGGGGAGACTGGGCCATCTTCCTGTACCAGCTCCGCCAGCACGCGGAGCGGGGCAAGAAGCTGATCGAGCCACTCCTCGAGCAGCTCGTCAACGAGCGCCCGCTCAGCACCCAGGAAGCGGCGGACCTCAAGGCTGCGCTGGTGACGGCGCGCGACGAGCTGGCCAGGAAGCCGGCCTCGCTGCTGGCCGAGGCGGCGAGGGCGTCGCCCTTCGCCAGCGTCGACGAGGTCGATGCGATGATCGCCGGCGCGCGTTTGCGCGTGGGCCGCGAGCCGACCATCGCCGACGTCTGGTCGCAGCTGCTCGACCAGGTCGACAAGGTGCTGGAAAACGCCGCCCGGGAGCGGCGCGGCGTCTACTTCGGGAACGTCTGATGACGACCCGCGAGCTGGACGTGCAGCGCGTGCTGGTGGTCGGCGCGGGAACCATGGGGACCGGCATCGCGCAGGTCGCCGCGCGCGCCGGTTACCGGACCGAGCTGTTCGACGTCGCGCCGGGCGCGGCGCAGAAAGCGCTCGAGCGCATCGCCGAATCGCTCTCCCGCGCAGTGGAGAAAGGGCGCTCCACGGCGCAGGAGCGCACCGATGCGCTGGGCCGCCTGGCGGTGGCCGGCGATCTCGACGCAGCCGCGGGCGCCGCCGACCTGGTGATCGAGGCGGCGCCGGAGGACCTGCGGCTCAAGCAGGAGCTGTTCGCGCGGTTCTCCCGCGCCGCGCGGGCCGACGCCATCCTCGCCTCCAACACATCCTCGCTGCCGGTCACCGCCATCGCCGCCGCCGCCAGGCACCCGGGCCGCGTCATCGGTCTGCACTTCTTCAATCCGGTCCCGGCGATGAAGCTCCTGGAGATCGTCCAGGGCGAGCGCACCGAGGGAATGGTGGTGACCGCCTGCCGCGCGGTGGGCGCGCGGCTGGGGAAGGAAGTGGTGGTGGTGCGCGATGCTCCGGGGTTCGCCACCTCGCGGCTGGGCATCGCGCTGGCGCTGGAGGCGATCCGCATGGTCGAGGAGGGCGTCGCCTCGGCCGAGGAGATCGACCGCGCCATCGAGCTGGGCTACGGCCACCCGATGGGACCGCTCAAGCTGACCGATCAGGTGGGGCTCGACGTGCGCCTGGCCATCGCGGAGCACCTCTTGTCCGAGCTGGGCGAGCGCTTCCGGCCTCCTCAGCTGCTGCGCCGCATGGTGCGCGCGGGCAAGCTGGGCAAGAAGAGCGGCGAAGGGTTTTATAAGTACTAGGCGGGGCTCCCGCGATCGTCGCAGGCGGGGCACTCCTCCAGCGCGAACAGGTCGCTCAGCCAGCGCGTCGAGGGGCGCGAGCTGAGCACCATCCAGGAGATGGACTTGCGGCACTTCGTGCAGCGGACGGTGGTGGCGAATGCGACGAAGGACAGCACCGCGATGACCAGCAGGCCGATGGCGAGGTAGAGCGCCCCGAAGGAGAAGGCGAGCACGGCCGCCGCAGGCGCGAAGCAGGCGATGGCGAGCGCGACGATGGCCTTCCCGCGCTGGCCGGTCCGCGCGATCCAGCTCTGCGCCTCGCCGGAAGTCATCGCGCGGGCATCCGCGCAGGCGGCAGCAGGTCGCGCACCCAGAGCGGGATCCATCCCTCGATGCGCAGCTCGATGGCGGCCCGGTGGCGCTGGTAGTAGACGGCCGCGGTGATGATGCCGAGCCCCAGCAGGGTGAGCACGACGGGGAAGATCGTCGACTTCGCGAAGACGCGCCAGGCGAGGTGCCCGAGGTAGAGGTTCACGCCGAGGCCGCCGAAGACGAGGAAGATGCGCCGGCGGAGCAGCACGCTCGCGACCACGAAGCCGAGGTTCATCGCGCAGTACAGCAGCCTGCTCACCTCGCTGCCGCTGTGCATCGACGTGATCGCACCCCAGAAGCTGACCATCCCGAACAAGTAGAGCCAGGAAGCGTAGTCCTCCTCCGTGCGGTGGTCGACCTGGAAGGCGACGAACAGCATGGCAAGACCGAAGACGATCGACACCCGCCGGGCGATGTCGCCGTCCCACGCATGGGCGTGGAAGAGCGCCGGCACTGCATCCATCGACATGAACCAGAGTACGAGCGCGATCGGCGCCACCAGGAACGGGAATCGCACCTTGCGCAGCGCGATCAGCCCGGCCAGCACGGTGGCCGCCTCCATCGCGAACCACCCGCCGCGGATCCAGGGGAAGAACCCGCGGTACTCGCCCGGATCGGCGCCCGGCCACAGTCCGGTCATGCGCTCGAAGCCGTACACGGCGAGGGGCGTCATGCAGACGGCGATGGTGACCAACAATCCGCCGGGGGTCCGCGTCTGCGGGTCCGCCAGCAAGCGCAGCCCGGCCATGGTGAAAAAGAAGGCGTAGAGGGTGGCGATGAGGAAGATGCCTTGGCCGCCGAACTTCTCCCAGCCGAGCGTCATCAGCCAGCCCATGGCGCCGATGACGAGCAGCGCGCCGAAGTAGTACGCGACGTTCGGTCCGTCGAATCGGCGCGCGGGCGATTCGGCCGCTGGCACGGGGGAGACGGCGGCCACCGGCTGGCGCAACTGCAACAATCTCCACAGCGCTGCCGCCTGTGGACCGGTGAGGATCTGCTGCGCGATCGCCTCGTCCAGGTCGGCTCGCTCGATTCGCATGTCCCATCATGCGGGGAGCAGGATCGGGCGCGTCAAGTAAGCGGACGTCGTCAATCGCCCTGCAGCAGCTCGGGCAGCCGACGCGCGAACTCGCCCTTGCTCATCACGTGGTCGGCGCCCGCCGCGCGCGCCGCCTCGATCAGGTCCTCGCGCGTATGGTCCACGTAGCCGATCACCACCACCTCGCGCGTTTCGGGGGCGGACTTGATGATGCGCACCGCGTCGACCGCGTTCAGCGCCGGGCTGGCGAGATCGATGAGCAGCACGTCGGGCTTCTCCTTGGCGACGTGCTCGGCTACGGGCGTACCCCGGGGCAGCCAGGAGATGGCCTTGCCCCGTGCGGCGGCGTTCACCTTGCTGGAGAACATCAGATCGTGGATGGCAGCTAGGATCTTCATGCGCAGACTCCGGCTCCGGGGAGCGAACCATACGGCAGCCCAAGGACGGTCGCGGCGCGCCCGTCCTCCAGCGCGACCTGGGTACCTGGCACGATCAGCTCCTTGTGCACGTACCCGAGCAGCACCGAAACGTCTCCGACCTGCGTGGCGGACGTCACGCGCCCGCGCTTGCCTTGCGCAGGCCGGGACGGATCGAGCCGCGCCCCCGGCGGGGGCAGCGCGCCGGAAATCTGAAGGCGGACGAGGTTCCACGCCACCCGCCCGCGGAAGGTGGCCATGGCGACCACCTCCTGTCCCACGTAGCAGCCCTTGGAGAAGGAGACCTGCCGGTCCAGCCCGGCGTCCACCGGCGTCGTCTCCTCGTCCAGCTCGCTGCCCCAGGCGGGCACGCCGAGGGCGATGCGAAACGCTTCCACCGCGGCGGGATCGGCTGCCGGCAGCGCGGCGATCAGCTCGGGCGCGCGCTCCTTCGGCACCAGCAACTCGAGCCCGAGAGGCTGGAGCGAACCGGCCACCTCCTCGAAACGGCCGAGCGGGGCCGGACCGGGCGCGAACCGCAGGCGGTGCAACCCTTGCGCGCGGGACAGCTCGCAGTCCTCCATGATCAGCAGCTTGTCGAGGTGCTCCTGCAGCGCGTCGAGGCGCTCAGGGAGAGTGGTGACGATCAGCGCCTCCGGGTATCGCCAGAGGAGGGCCTCCGCGACCAGCCTCCCCTTCCCTCCCAGGAAGAGCGCGGCCGCGGCCCCGCCCATCGGCACGGCGGACACGTCCGCAGTCTGCATCCCCTGCATCCACGCCTCCCGCTCTGGCCCGATGACGCGAAGCGCCGCGGCGGCGCCCAGGTCGGAAAGCCCGTAGGGCGGCGCTGGAAGGCGATCCGGGGGCCTCCCGTGGCTGGGACGGTGCTCGGGAAGCACGACCTCCCCGAGGGTAGCGGCGGGTGGGACCGGCCTCCCCGCCGAGTCGGTGAGCGCCTCCCCGGGCGCCGGCGCTCGCGATTGCGTGCTCTTGAAGGTGATCTGCGGGCTCATCGGGTTAGACTCCGTCGCGCACAGGGGTTCGCGGAGACGTCATGAAGCTTCCGGCGCAGCATGCGGCAAACGACGACGTCCTCCTCACTCCCGAGCGTACTGCCCGGGTCGCGGCGGCGATCGACGACCCGTGCGACGAGGGAGGGTTCGACCAGTTCTGCCGCGATCGCAATGGGCAGCTGTGCCAGTTCCACGCGAAGTACTGCAACGCGCCCGACTACCCGTGCATCGATCGGCTGCGCCACTTCCTCGCGGTGAGCTTCCTCGAGGAGATCGCGCGCCGCCGCGCGAGGGATCGCGGCCAGGCCTGAATCACGCGGCATCGAGCGCCTCCTGCAGCACGTCCTCGGGATAGAGCGGGGCGACGCCGCCGCCTCCAGCGATGTTCACCACCCGGCCGGGAGCGCCGCGGCAGACGCTGCCTCCGGCCGGGACGCCCTCGATCAGCGACGCGTAGGTGGAGACGTCGAGGTGCAGCAGGCCCCGGCCGGCGCGGACCGGCTCGCCCGGCGCGTGCACGGCGAAGAACCGGTCGAGGGCCGGGGAATCGATGAGCTCCTGCGCCACCCAGCTGCCCGGCGGGTCGTGGCGGGCGAAGGCGAGCACCTGCCGGAAACCGGCGGGCCCGGTCTCGCGCCCGATCACCACGCTCTTTCCGCCGTAGTCGTGCGACCGCTTGAGGATGTACGCCTCGCCCGTGCCGAGCTCCGCGTCGGAGACGTCGTCGAGGAGCCGCGTCCACGGAACGAGCGAGCGCACCGCATCGCGCTCGTCGCTTGAGAGCGCCGGCGAGCCGGCCCGCAGCGACAGCTCGGCGAGAAGCCCCTTCGTCTCCAGCCACCCGTCGACGCGGTTCCACATGCCGTGGCGGGCAGGATCGAGGAAGGCGCGGCCGAGCGGCGTGTCGGGCTGCACATAGCGCGCGAACAGGTGGCGGTACAGCGCGCGATCGGGCGCACCGTCCAGCGCCACCTCGTCCGGAGTGCACGGCCGGGCCTCGGCGCAGCCGCGCTGGAGCAGGAGGCGGGAAAGCGCGACCAGCTCGGAGCGCTGCGGGTCGTCCGGGCGGTGGAGGAGCTGCACACGGAGAGGCAGCTCGCGGCGCGCGTGCCGGGCAGCCTGAAGCAGCCCGTCCGCCAACCATCCCGCGTTGCTGTGCACCTCGGCGAACAGCTCCTCAGACCGCGCCGGCGCCCAGGCTTCGAGCCACCCCAGCGCCGCCGCGTCGGAATAGGCCGGCATGGCCGGGATGGTCGCGTTCACCTCGAGCGCACGCGGGCGTCCGGCTCGGTCCATGAACCAGTCGACGCGGCCGATGAGCAGCTCCTCGGCCTCGCGCCAGCGGGTGCGCAGCGCTTCCTGCTCCAGCGGGGAGAGATGCTGGAAGAGGAGCTTGGCCCGGTCGGGCGATCCCTCGATCAGCTCGCGGCAGACCTTGACCAGCGCGGAGACCACCAGCCTCGCCGCGCGTCCGAGCGCGGACAGCTCCTCCCGGGGCAGCGCCACCGGCGAGAGCACCAGGGGGATCGGCTGCAGGCCGCGCATCAGCCCCAGCTCGGAGGCCCGCTCCTGCGCCACCCGCGCCAGCTCGTCGCGTCTGGGAGCGGGCATGGCGGCGAGCCGCTCGTGGGCGGCCGCGGCGGCCGGCGCCAGCTCCGGGAGGTGCACCCGCAGGTCCATGGGGGACCACCTATAACGCTGGTTCGGGCTTCAAGCTGAAAGCCTGGGGAGCGCGCTCGCCCTGGCCTGCGCTCAGGCGGTCTGGGGAACGGGTTCCAAGGCGGTGCCGGGGACCAGCGTCAGCTCCGTCACCTCGGGGCGCGCGCCGATGCGGAAGACCGGCATCACGGACCCCGCGCCTCGATTCACGTAGAGGAAGCTGGTACCGGCGCGGTACAGCCCGGCGACGAAGGGAGTGATCAGCCGCGCGAGCGACAGCGACCGGTGGAGCCACAGCATCGCCACCTGCCCGCCGTGGGTGTGACCGGACAGCTGCAGGTGCACGCCGGCCTTCTGCGCCAGCGGCCAGGTATTCGGCTGGTGGGAGAGCAGCACGGTGGCCGCACCTTCCGGGCGGCCGGCCAGGGCGGCGCGCAGGTCGCAGCGACCCGACCAGGGGTCATCGACGCCGCAGAGCCAGATGGGATCGCCGCCCCGCTCGAGCGAGATGCCGCGGTTGCGCAGCACCTGGATGCCGGCGCGCGTCAGCTCGCGGTCGACGGCGTCGGCGCCGGCCCAGAAGTCGTGGTTGCCCAGGATGGCGAAGGTTCCGTAGGTCGATGGAATGGAGGCGATCGCCTCCGCCGCCTGCCGGGCGAACGAGGCGGAGTTGTGGACGATGTCGCCGGTCACCACCAGCACGTCGGGCTTCAGGCGCGCCGCTCGGCGAGCGATGCTGCGCAGCCGCTGCGCCGTCACGTGGCGGCCGGAATGCAGATCGGAGAGTTGCACGATCCGGGCGCCATGCCATCCGGGAGGCAGGCCCTCGACGGGGATCTCCACGCGCTCGCGCCGCAGGGCGCGCGCGCCGAACAGCGTGCCATAGAGGGAAAGCGCGAAAGGAACGAGCGCCAGCCAGAGCGGCATCCGCGGATCGGCGCCGAGCACCCGCGCGACCAGCGCGCCGGCGCCCCAGAACAAGAGCAGCAGGGCGTAGAAGACGCTGCCCAGCCACCACGCCGTCCAGGGCGTCTGCACGGCCGCGGAGAGCGCGCGGGGGAGCCGCGCCTTGCGCTTGCGCCGGAGCACCTCGAAAGCCATGGGCACGTTGAGCAGGAGGAGCAGCCCGGGCACCGAGAAGGAGAGCCAGGTGACCTCGCGCGCCTGCAGCCAGCGCACCAGGTCCGTCGCCGCCAGCACCTGCGGCAGCAGCGTCAGCGCAAGGAGCGTCAGGTAGAAGCGAGCGCGGCGCATCTGCACACGCTAACAGGTGCGGGAGGGGGCCGCATTTCAGCCGTCCGGAAAGGTGCGCTTCAAGCGCAGGACGCCCCTGCTGAACGCACCTGGAAAATTGACCCCCGCTCCGCGTCTCTTCTACGCTGGCGCGAATGCCCGCCCTGCCCTCGCGCTCGGTGTTGCTGGCTGTCTCTGTCGCCCTGTGCGTCTCCGCTCGCGCGGAGGACACCGCCGCGGTCGCTACCCCGGGGCAGACCGACCGGCCTGCTCCTCCGCCGGGCAGCGGCGAAGGAAGCGCAAAGCCGAAAACCGCTGCGATCGCGGTCGAGGAGGACGCCGCCGGAGAGGACTTCCCGCCTGCTCCGGCAGGCGAAGAACGCCGGGTCATCGGCGACTACATCCGCAACCACACTCGCGAGATCCGCGACTGCTACGAGAAGCGGTTGCACGAGCGCAAGACGCTGCAGGGAAAGCTGGTGGCGCGATTCGACATCGGCCCGAGCGGGCGCGTGGTGGGCGCGACCGCCGACGGAATGGGCGACCGCGAGTTGATGCTGTGCGTGGTGAGGGTCG
>DATFUN010000413.1:0-2653 GCA_035260805.1 Myxococcales bacterium
CCGGATCCCAGGGGCGGCCCTTCTCCTTGGCGGCGGCTTGTAGATCCCGCCGGGTGAGGTCGATTCCCACCGCGTAGCCGAAGACGTGATCGAGCGCGGAGTCGCGCGGCACGTTCGCGCCACCCTTCCCGACCGCGACCACGAGCTCCATCTCGTACGCCAGCTTCTGCGTCTGCGTCGGGTACGGGACGTCGCCCCCGTTCGGGACGACCGCGTCCGCCGGCTTCCCGAAGAAGAACGGCGGCTCGCGGTCCGGGTCGCCGCCCATCTCGCGCGCGTGGTCCGCGTAATTGCGTCCGACGCAATGGATGCGGCGGACCGGGAACAAGGCATCCGTCCCGCAACCCAGATCGGGCACCCGCGCTCCGGCCGGATCTGGCTGGAGGTGAACGGTGAGATGCGCCAGGACGGCAACTTGAGCCAGATGATCTGGCCCGTGCCGGACATCCTCGCGTACCTGTCTCAGCTCTACGCGCTGCAGCCCGGCGACCTGATCTTCACCGGCACGCCCGCAGGGGTGGGTTTTCTGCAGCGCGGCGACCAGGTCCGCGGCGGAGTAGACGGCGTGGAAAGCATCCGGCTCCGGATCGTGTGATCAGTGGTGCAGCACCTTGGAGAGGAACTGCCGCGCGCGGTCCGTCTTCGGCTGCGCGAAGAACTCCGCCGTTGGCGCCTCTTCCACGATGCGGCCCTGGTCCATGAAGACGACCCGGCTCGCCACCTTCCGCGCGAAGCCCATCTCGTGCGTGACCACCACCATGGTCATGCCGTCGCGCGCCAGGCCGACCATCACGTCCAGCACCTCGTTGATCATCTCCGGGTCGAGCGCCGAGGTGGGTTCGTCGAAGAGCATGCACACCGGGTCCAGCGCCAAGGAGCGCGCGATGGCCACGCGCTGCTGCTGGCCGCCGGAGAGCTGCCCGGGGTGCTTGTCGGCATGCTCGCGCAGCCCGACGCGATCGAGGAGCGCAAGCGCCTTGCGGCGCGCTTCCTCGCGCCCGCGTCCCAGCACCTTGACCTGCGCGATGGTCAGGTTGTCGATCACCTTCATGTGCGGGAACAGCTCGAACTGCTGGAACACCATCCCCACCCGCGCGCGGAGCTTGGATAGATTCGTCCCGCGCTTGCCGACCTCGACGCCGTCCACCACGATCTGGCCGCGCTCGAACGGCTCCAGTCCGTTGATGCACTTGATCAGCGTGCTCTTCCCCGACCCGGAGGGGCCGCACACCACGATCACCTCGCCCTTGCGCACCTCCATGGAGCAGGCCGCGAGCACCTCTACGTCGCCGTAGGACTTGTAGACGTCGCGCACCGAGATCACGCGAGCACCCTCCGGCGCAACAGGCGCACCGCCCACGACGCAGCGGAGCACAGGACGAAGTAGACGGCGCCCGCGAAGAGCAACATCTCGACCAGCCGGCCGTCGCGGTCGCCGACCTTGTAAGCCGCCCCGAAGAAGTCGGCCAGCGCCGACACGTACACCAGCGAGGTGTCCTGGAAGAGGATGATCGCCTGCGTGACCAGGAGCGGGACCATGTTGCGGAACGCCTGCGGCAGGACGACGTGCCACATCGCCTGCCAGGGAGTCATGCCCAGCGCCAGCGCGGCGGATCGCTGCCCTTTGGAGACGCTCTGGATGCCCGCGCGCATGATCTCCGAATAGTAGGCAGCTTCGAAGAGCGCGAACGCCACCATCGCCGAAGTGAGCCGCAGGTCGGTGGCATGGCTCAACCCCAACACGTCCCGCAGCAGCGAGGGGACGATGAGGAAGAACCAGAGCAGCACCATGACCAGCGGCACCGAGCGGAAGACGCTCACATAGGCTGCCGCGAAGAGCGATACCGGCCGGGCGGGCGACAGACGCATCACGGCCAGCACCGTGCCCCACGCGATCCCGACGGCGACCGCCACCGCGGTGATCCCCAGCGAAACCTTCATGCCCTGCCAGAGGAACGGCAGCGCCCCGGGGATGGAGCTCCAATCGAATTCGTACATGCTATTTCCGGCTCCCCAGGTATCCCGGCACCCGGGCGCGCGACTCCACGGCGCGCATGAGCAGCTGGATCGCGGCGTTGACGACCAGGTACAGCACGGTGACCGCGAGGAACGACTCGTACGCGTGCGCGGTGTAGTCGACGAGCTGCCGGCCCTGGGCAGTCAGCTCGAGCAGGCCGATGGTCGAGCACACGGCGGAGTTCTTGAAGACGTTGAGCGTCTCGGAGGTGAGCGTCGGCACGATGAGCCGCGCCGCCATGGGCAGCAACACGTACCGGTACGTCTGCGGGAGCGTGAACCCCAGCGCCAGAGCGGCGTTCTTCTGTCCGTGGGAGAGCGACTCGATCCCGGCGCGCACCTGCTCGCAGACGCGCGCAGCGGTGAACAGACCCAGGCACGCGGCGGAGGCGAGGAACTGCTGCACGAACGGATCGATCTGCTTGAACCGTTGGCCACCGGGGACGATCTCGGGAATCACGAAGTACCAGATGAACAGCTGCGCGAGCAGCGGCACGTTCCGGAAGATCTCCACGTACGCGCCGGCGAGCGCGCGCAGGCCGCGGCCCGGCACGGTGCGCAGGATGCCCAGCACGGTGCCGAGCGCCAGGGCGAGCACCCAGGCCGCGAGCGACAGCGCGATGGTGTTGCGCAAGCC
>DATFUN010000414.1:0-11028 GCA_035260805.1 Myxococcales bacterium
TTGGGGCTCGAAGCGGCGACCGCCACGGGCTTCGCCGCTGCGCCATACGTCGACGGACCGTTGCCGAGGAGGTCGCTGGACTCGATCCAGTACTCGGTCTCCGGGCCGCCCGTGAACGACACCTTGAACACGTCGTCGTAGTCGTTCTTGGTCATCGGCGCATCGAGCCAGCGCCCTCCGCCGGAACGGTGGTGGCAGGTCGCCATCAAGACGCCGGTCTCGTCGGTGATGCGCGCCTCGATCTGCACCTGCCCGCCCCGCTGCGCGGCCCGCACGTCCGAGATCACCGGCGGCCGGGTGTCCTCGGCGGAACGCGCCGCGAGCGGAACGAAGAGCATGGCGAAGAGTGCGGCTAGGAGTGGGCGCATGACCGAGAATTACCCCCTGCGGAGGGGCGCGATCAAATCGCCCCCACCGCTGACACCCAAGCAAAATCTCTTTGGCTACGCCGCGGCGCCGGCCTGGGCGGACAGCTTCACGCTGACCGTCTTGGAGATGCCGGGCTCTTCCATGGTGACCCCGTAGAGGGCGTCGGCGACCTCCATGGTCCGCTTGTTGTGCGTGATGACGATGAATTGCGAGGTGCGGCTCATCTCGCGCACCATCTCGTTGTAGCGGCCGACGTTCGCCTCGTCGAGCGGGGCGTCCACCTCGTCGAGCAGGCAGAACGGGGTCGGCTTGATCAGGAAGATGGCGAAGATCAGCGAGACGGCGGTGAGCGCCTTCTCGCCGCCCGAGAGCAGGTTCACGCTGACCAGCTTCTTTCCGGGCGGCTCGGCGACGATCTCCACGCCGGGCTCCGCCGAAGGGCTTGCCGGATCCTCGACGAGCTGCAGCTCGGCATACCCGCCGCGGAACAGGCGCGGAAACACCTGCTGGAACCGCTCGTTCACGAGCTGGAACGTCTCCCGGAAGCGCTCCTTGCTGGCGCGGTCGATGCGCTCGATCGCCGAGCGCAGCTTGCGCAGCGAGTCCTCCAGGTCCTGCTTCTGCGCGGTGAGGAAGGTGAACCGCTCGCCGACCTCCTTGGCCTCGTCGATGGCGGTGAGGCTCACCTCGCCCAGCGCGTCGACCTTCTCGCGCAGCGCGGCCATGCGCGCTTCGGCGGCTTCCGCGTCGAGCCCGGTCGCCTCCTCGCGCTTCGACTGGGCCACCTCGGACAGCTCCATCAGGTGGCGCTCGCGCGTGCCCTGCTCGAGGTGTGAAAGCGTCAGGCGGACCTCCTGCAGCTTCAGCTCGGCGTCCGACCTGCCGCGCGCGGCCTGCTCCAGCCCGCCGCGCGCCTCGCGGACCTCCTCGTCGCCGCCGCGCAGCTTCTCCTGGGCCTGCTCGTACAGCGCCCGCGCGCGGCCCAGCTCCTCGCGCAGCTCTTCGCCGGACTTGAGCAGCGCCGACAGCTCTCCGCGGGTGACCTCGCTGCGCGCCTCCAGGGCCGAGGCGCGCTCCTTCCCCTGCTCGACCTCGGCCTCGAGCTTCTCGCGCCGATCCTCGATCTCGGCCCGCTGCTCGGAGAGACGCGCCAGCGAGCGCGCCACCCCCTCCAGCCGCTCCGCCACCGCGGCCGCGCTCACCTTCGCGCGCGTGACCTCCGCCTGCACCGACTCGGCCTGCTCGCGCGCCCGCAAGAGGTCCGCCTGCAGCGCCCGCAGCCGCGCCTCGCGCTCCTGCTGCTCGCTCTCGCCTCCGGCCACCGCGTCGCGGCTCTGCGACTCCTCGCGCTCGACCTCCGCCAGGGCCTGCTGCAGCTGCTCGATCTCGTGCCGCAGCACCTGGTCGCGCTGGGAGAGCCGGGCCAGCTCTTCCTGCAGCCGCCCCACGTCGCGCTCCAGGCGCAGCTGCGACAGCTCCTCCTCGCGCTCGTCGTGCTGCAGCCGCTTGACCTCGGTCTCCAGCGACTGGATGCGCGCGGCCAGCTCCTCCGCCTGCGAGGTGGTGAGGGCCAGGCGCGCCTCCAGCTCCTGCACCGTCTCGGCCAGCTCCTGCACCTCGCGCCGCTTGTGCAAGAGCCCGTCCGCCACGCCTTCCAGCGATCCGCCGGAGACCACGCCCTTCCGGTCCACCACCTCGCCGTCGGCGGTGACGAACGTGCGCTCGCCCGGGTCGCGCGCCCACAGCGCCAGCGCGGTGGCCAGGGTGTCGCAGAGGAACACGTCGGCGAGCAGGTAGCGCTTGAGCCGCTCGTGCTCCGGAGCGCTGTGCACCACGTCGACCGCGCGCACGGTGCCGTCCGGGGCGGGCAGCTCCGCGGCCTCGGGCACCAGCGGAAGCTGCTCCATCTCGGTCAGGGGGATGAAGCTCGCGCGTCCCTGGGAGGCCTGCTTGAGGTAGTCGACCGCCCGCAGTCCCGCGGCGTGGCTCTCCACCAGGATGAGCTGCAGCCGCTCGCCGAGGACTGCCTCGACGGCGCGCTCGTGGCGCGCATCCGTCCGGAGCACGTCCGCCACCAGGCCGTAGACGCCGTCGCGCCGGCGCTCGTCCTCGTCGCGCAGGAGGATTGCCTTCACCCCGCGGCCGTAGCCCTCGAAGTTCTTCTGCAGCTCGAGCAGCGAGGTCAGGCGGCTGCGCCGGTCGGCCAGCTCCTCGCGCAGCCGGATGAGCAGCTCCTCCAGGTCGCGGCGCTCCGAGAAGCCATGCTGGAGCAGCTCCTCGCGCGCGGTGCGCCGCTCGTGCAGGTCGCGCCGGTTGGCCTGCGTCTCTACGAGCTTGCGCGAAAGCTCCTCGCGCTGCCGCGAGATCTCCTCCGCGCGCGCGCCGAGCTGCTCCGCCTCGCCTTGCGTCTTCTGCAGCCGCCCGGAGAGGTCCTGCCGGCGCCGCTCGAGGTTCACCAGGTTCGTGCGGTGGTTCGCCAGCCGGGTCAGGACGCCCACCGCCTGGTGCCGCTCCGTCTCCACCGCGTGCTGTGCCGAGTGGATGCGCTCCATGGCCTGCTGGAGCGTGGCCTCCGCCTGCGCGCGCCGGGTCTCGTCCTCCTGGGTCGCGTCGGTGAGCTTCTGCCGCTCGGCGTAGAGGCCCTCCTCCTCGCGCGCGAGCAGCGTCAGGCGCTGGCCCAACAGGCCCACCTCGTCCTCGTGCTGCAGCTGGCGCGCGGCGATCGACTCGCGTTCCCGCTGCGCGAACTGCAGCTCCTGCTCGGCCAGGCGCAGCTGCTTGTCGACGCCGTGCGAACGATCGGCCAGCTCCTGCACCTTGCGCTCGTCGTCGAGGAGCTGCAGCCGCTCCGCGGAGAGGCCTGCCTCCAGGCGCGCCACGTGCGCGTGGGCCACCTTTTCCGCGTCGGCGGCTTCCTGGAGGTCGCGGGCCCCCTTCTCCTCCTGCTCCTTGGCCGAGAGCCACTGCCGGCACGCGGACAGGAGCTCCAGCTGCCGCAGCTCGCCGCGCAACTCGCGGAAGCGCTCGGCCTTCTTCGCCTGCCGCTCCAAGCCTTGCAGGCGCCGGCCCACCTCGCCCACCACGTCGGAGAGCCGCAGCAGGTTCTGCTCGGTCGCCTCCAGCTTGCGCTCCGCCTGCTTGCGGCGCGCCTTGTACTTGGTGACGCCCGCGGCTTCCTCGATGATCGACCGGCGATCCTCGGGCTTCGCGCTGACGATGAGCCCGATGCGCCCCTGCTCGATGATCGAGTACGCCCGCGTACCCACGCCGGTGCCCAGGAACAGCTCGGTGATGTCGAGCAGCCGGCACGGCGTCTTGTTGATCTCGTACTCGCTGGTCCCGTCGCGGAACAGGCGCCGGGTCACGGTGATCTCGGCGAAGCCTGCATACTGCGGCGGGACCAACCGGCCATCGTTCTGGAAGGTGATCGACACCTCCGCCATGCCGGTGGGCGGCCGCGACTCGCTGCCGCTGAAGATCACGTCTTCCATCGAGCGGCCGCGCAGGTGTTTCGCGCTCTGCTCGCCCATCGCCCAGCGGATGGCGTCGACCACGTTGCTCTTGCCGCAGCCGTTGGGGCCCACCACGCCCGTGACCCCGTCGTCGAAGGAGAAGACGACCCGGTCGGCGAACGACTTGAAGCCGGAGATCTCCACGCGCCGGATTTTCATCGTGCGCCCGAGTGAGCCACGAAATCCGCCGCTCCCGCAAGCCCGAATCGCCAAAGCGATTGCTCTTTGTCCTCATCGCGGCGGGCGGGGGCGGGAGATGGCGGGGCTGTCCTTGTCGCAGAAGCGGAGCTTCCGGCGCGCCCAGCTGCCGCTGTAGTCGACGCCGACGCGCGGGCCCTTCCACAGGCGCGGAGGAGGCCCGCTGCGCGGCGCGACGAACAGCTCGGCGTCCGGATCGCACAGGTCGTCGCGGTTGTGGCGCAGCCGGATGTCGAACGCCTTGCACAGGTTCCCCGGGCCCGTCGCGCTGTGCAAGAGCGGCGAGAGGCCGGACCCCGCGTGCAGCGGCTCGGCGGCCCGGATGAGCACCGCGCTCGCCTCGCCTTCCGGGCTGGTGACCGCGTTCAGCATCGGATGCACGCCGTAGATGAGGTAGACGTACGCGCGCCCCGGCTCGCCGAACATCACCTCGGTGCGCGCGGTCCTTCCCGCCCGCGCGTGACAGGCCAGGTCGTGCTCGCCGACGTACGCCTCGGTTTCCACGATGCGCCCGGCGCGCAGCCCTTCCGGCGTGCGCCGCACCAGCACGCAACCCACCAGGTCCGGCGCGACCGCCAGCGCGTTCCGCGCGAAGAAGGAGCGGGACAGGGGCGCAAGACGCGGCTCAGTCGAGCTGTGGCTTCGCAAACCGATCGTCCAGGCCGATTCCCGTCAGGCCTCCAGCGCCTGCGCGAGATCGGCCACCAGGTCGTCCGCGTCCTCCAGCCCGATCGAGAGCCGCACCATGCCCTCGTCCACGCCGGCGCGCGCAAGCTCCTGCGCGGAGTAGCCGGTGTGGCTGAAGAGGATGGGCAGCGAGGAGAGCGACTCGGTGCCCCCCAGGCTCGCCGCGCGGGCCACCAGCCGCAGCCGGTCCCAGAAGACGAATGCGCGCTCCTTGGTGCCCAGCGTGAAGGTGACCATCCCTCCGAAGCCGCTCATCTGCCGCTTGGCGAGCTCGTGGTCCGGATGCGAGGGCAGGCCCGGATACCAGACCCGCTGGACGGCGCGGTGCTCGGAGAGCCAGCGGGCCACCCGGAGCGCGGTGGCGCAATGCCTCTCCATGCGGAGCGCGAACGTCTTCAGCCCCCGCAAGAGGTCGTAGGCCACCTGCGGGTCGAGCGAAGCGCCCAGCTTGTGCGAGAGCAGCCGCAGCGGCTCGAGCCGCTCGCGCGACCCGGCCAGCACGCCGGCCAGGTGGTCCGAGTGGCCGTTCAGGTACTTCGTCGCGCTGTGCATCACCACGTCGACGCCCATCTCCAGCGGCCGCTGCAGCGCCGGCGGGCCGAAGGTCGAGTCCATCACGCTGACGGTCCCCGCTTTCCTGCATGCCGCGGCGACCGCCGCCACGTCGACGATGCGCAGCGTGGGGTTGGTGGGCGACTCGAAGACGCACGCCTTGGCGGGTCGGGCCGCCACCTCGGCCACCAGCCGCTCCGGCTCGACCGGCCGCATCTTCACCCCGAACCGGCTCAGCACGTCGCGGAGCAGCTTGTAGGTTCCGCCGTACAGAGCGGTGGCGGCGATCACCTCGTCGCCTTGGGACAACAGGCCCATCAGCGCGGCGGTCATCGCGCCCATGCCGCTGCCGAACACCACCGCCGATTCCGCGCCCTCCAGCCGCGCCACGGCGACCTCGGCCGCGCGCACGGTGGGGTTCTCGTCGCGCGAGTACATGAACAGCCCGCTCGAGCCTCGCGCGTACTCCTGCACCTGCGCGGCGCTCTCGAAACGGAAGGTGGTGGACTGCACGATGGGGACGGTCAAGGGCGCGTTCGGCCCCTCTGGGGTCCCGGCGTGCACGGCCAGGGTGGACAGTCCTGCGTTCGGGTGCGACATGCCCCGCTTGTACAACGCATTCGATCGCCGCGGCGACCCGAAAGGCAGCGGCGGCGCATGGTCCGGGATCGACAGAAAAAAAGCCCCCGGGCGGTATGCCCGGGGGCCCGAAGACAAGAAGCGCGGTCGCTCGTCACGGCGGCGGGGGGGTACCAAACCGCGACCCGCGATGCGCTTCGTCCAACTTAGTTGCAGTGACCATGCCAGGGACTGGACACCTCGCGTTTCAGGGGCTTGTCGGGAGTGGGAGGCGGGAACGACGGCCCGAAACATTGCAACTTTGCAATCCACATTGCAGATCTGAAATCGGACGCTACCCGCGCTACTGTACCGCGAGCAGCTGCTCGAACTGGGGATCGCCCTTGAGCGTGTCGAACATGGGGTCCGCCGCGATCCATCCGCGCACCTTCGCCGGGTCCTTCTCCAGCGCCTTCTTCAGCGCCTCGAACGCCTGGGGCGGCTTCTCCCACAGCGAATAGAGCGCCGCCACGTTGTAGTTGAGCAGCACGT
Source organism: Myxococcales bacterium (assembly GCA_035260805.1). Lineage (GTDB taxonomy): Bacteria > Myxococcota > Myxococcia > Myxococcales > 40CM-4-68-19 > VBKO01. Next base: position 6,429 of record DATFUN010000414.1, read on the forward strand.
CGTCGGGGTTCAGCTCGCGCGCGCGCCCGTAACAGCGCTCCGCCTCCGCGTAGAAGCCCTTCTGCGCGTAGCAGATGCCCAGATCGAGGTGCGCCTCGTAGTTCTCGGGATCGAGGCGAACGGCCTCGTTGAGCTGCGTGATCGCGCCCCGGTAGTCCGCCTCGTCCATCAGGAGCGCCGCCAGCTCGTGGCGCGCCACCGGATCGTCCGGGTCCAGCTCGATCGCCGCCTTGAACTCCTCCTTGGCCTCCTCGCGCCGATCCTGGTCGGCATACGTCATGCCCAGGTTGAGGTGGGCGTCCGGGTAGTCCGGGTCCAGCTCGATGGCTTCCTTGTACTCGTCCACCGCCATGTCGGGTCCATGGGTGGCGAGGAAGCAGGCGAGATTGTAGTGGGCCGTGGCGCTGTCGGGCTCCAGCTCCAGCGCGGTCAGGTATTCCTTGAGCGCCTCGCGGTACAGCTTCTTCTCGCTGTAGACGGTCGCCAGGTTGTCGTGGGCGTGGGCCGACTCCGGGTCGAGCTCGATGGCCTTCTTGAACTCCTTGATGGCCTCGTCCAGCCACCCCCGATCGGCGAGCTCGATGCCGCGGGAGTTGTGCTCGTCGGAGCGGACCGTCCGGTCCCTGTCGCGGCTCATGGGCCCTTTTTCTAACATGGCGCAAGCGGCCGCGGCAGGACCTGCTCAATCCCCTCGCGAGGCGTTGTACGCCCCGAAGGTCTTGAGGTTCTTGCCCTGACGGACGTTGGCCTTGACCGCCGTGTTGGTCGCCTGGTTGCCGGCCAGCGAATCGGTCGTGCCGCTGAACAGCTCGCGGATGTCGCGGCCGAAGACGGTGACGACGCCGATGGCGGCGATCGCCACCAGCGCGACGATGATCAGGTACTCGGACATGCCTTGGCCCTTCGCGGACCAAAGCAGCCTCAGCAAGCGCCGCATCGGACGAGCCCCCCTCCCGCGCGGACTTCCCGCGCAGGGCAGCAACCTACGGGGCGCGCGGCGCGCGTTCCATCGGCCAGCTGCCCGAGGAGGCTTCTCGCGGCGTGTCCGCGGCCACCCGCACCAGCGGGAGCAACGTGGCCAGGATCGCGGCCGGCCACAGCTGGATGAATATCCGTTCGACGGAGTAGCGATACAGCCACTCGAGCGGGTGGGGCTGGAGGACGTAGAGCGGAGCGAACGCGGCGCAGGCGAGGAAGAGCGCCGTCCCCGGGACGCTTCCCGGCAGCCTGCGGACCCAGGCGATCAGCACCGCGATCTCCGCCGCGACCCACAGCGCATGGTCCTGGAAGAAGAAGATCCGCCGCAGCGTCAGGAGCAGCAGGCGGCCCCAGCGCAGCGGATCGCCCGCGTGCGAGAGGATGCTTCCGGCGGTGGAGAACTTCCACAGGTCCGTCGGCGGAGCGAAACCCAGCTTGAACCCGACCACCAGCGCGGCGAAGGGCAGGAACCCAGCGGCGAACCAGCCCACCGCGCGCAGCTCGCGCGAGCGGGCCAACAGCGCCATGGCGAAGCACGCTGCGTACAGGCTGCCCTCGTTCTTGGTCCACGCGCCCAGTCCCGCCGCGAGTCCGGCGAGGAGCAGCAGGCGCGGAGGATTCCCGCGCTCGGCGGCGAATAGCAGCAGCGCCGCCGTGGCGGCCAGAAACGCGGCGAGCGGAACATCGGATTCCTGGTGCGCGGCGAAGATGACGAAGCACGGCGTGGTGAGCAGCGCGATCGCTCCGAGCAGCCCCCATCGGCTCCCGCGCGCCCAGCCGAGCGACAGCGCGGGGAGCGCGACGGCCAGCGCGGCGAAGGTGCCCGCGAAGAGCGCAGGGACGGCCCGCGGCTCGCGCCCGCTCAGCAAGAACCCCTGCGCGACCAGCCCGGGAACCAGCCACGGGTAGTCCTGGTGCGCCCACAGCTCCATCTGGGGCGAGAACGCCGCGCGAAATCCCGCGCCCGCGCGCGCCAGGAAGCGAGCGCGCAGGTTCCAGATCATGAAAGCGTCGTAGCCGCCGTCGGATCCGCGCAGCGTATCGTGGACGAAGGCCAGGACGGCCGCGCCCGCGGCGACCGCGAAGGCGACCCACAGCCACCGGGGCGCCGGCTCCCCTGAAAAAAAAATTATTTTTTTTTCGCCGGGAGGCGCGGCCGGCTCTACCCCGGACTTCCCACGCGCTGCTAGGAGGAGGGCGGCGCCCGCGGCCGCCAGCACCGCATCCTTGGGTCCGCGCGCCACGGGACCGAACAGCAGCAAGGAAGCGGCATAGGTCGCCGACCAGATGCCGAGGCCCAGGGTGGCGGCGATGGCGGCGCGCAGCCAATGCTCCGCCGGGCAGGAAGACTTGTGCGGAAATGCCCATGCGACGAGCCCGGCGCCGATCAGCGCCGCCCCCGCGGCGGCGAGCGCGAAGCTCATCGGACCCTCGGCCGCGAGAGCATGGCTCCGCGGCCGCCATCCGCGACCGGGCACAGGTTCCGGTGGTCGAGCAGCGCGGCCACCGAGGCGGGAGCCGCCGCGTTCACGAGCACGAGCGCCGCGCGGTCGTCTTCCACCCTCAGGATCACCGGCGCGAGCGCGTATTGCGCCTCGATGTACATGCGCGTGCCGGGGGACGTCTCGTATTCCGCGGGCGCGCGGGCAACTCGCCGGTCCGACACGTATCCGATCGCTCCCGAAGCCGGCAGCAGCGCGCGCAGCGCGCGATAGCGATCGTCGATGGGCGGCGGATGCGGAACGCGCGCCTCGACAGCGAGGTGGAACCAGGCCATCCGCCCGAGGCCCACCACTGCCAGGGCGAGGATGGCGGCGGTCACCCTGCTACGTGTCGATATCGGGTCGTCGGGAGGAGGTCGTCGTTCTTCCATGTCGATCGTGGTCGCGCCGGCGGGGGCAGCGCGGGCGCAGCATCGGCGATGACGCGCCGAGAATCGAGCAGCATCGCGCCGCAGTCGGACCTGACCAACTTCTGAACACCGCCGACGACGAGATGTGGCACGTTCGCCGCGTCCGTGCGATGTGCACCCACATGGCGAGCAAGTCTCCGCGCGCGCTGGCTGCCTCCTGCGAAGAGGTGGGGCGCGCGCTGGCCGGCGCGCACGACATGTGCGCCGTCGCCTGGGACGACTCGGCGGAGCCACGCATCGCATGCGTCGCCGGCGCGGCGCAGCTGGTGCTCGGCGCCACCGATCTGGCCGGCAAGCCCGCGGGCGTTCTGTTCCCGGGCGGCGAGCGGGCGGCGCGCGACCTGGCGCAGTCCGCGGCCCGCGGAGCATTCGAGGAGCACCGCACGATGCTGCGCAGTGGCCAGCCGTTCCCGGCACAGCTGCTCCTCAGCCCGGCGCCGGGCGGTGTGGTGGCGGTGGTGCGCGACGTCGCCGTGTCCCAGCAGGTCGCCGATGCGGCGGTCCGGGCCGAGGACCTGGCGAGGTTCGCGTCGCTGGTCGCCCACGAGATCCGCAATCCGCTCTCGGCCGTGAAGATCGCCCTGCAGACGCTCGAGCGGCACGGCACGCTCGCAGCCAACGACCTGCGCCGGACCAACATCGCCTTGCGCGAAGTGCTGAACATCGAGCTGCTGCTCAACGAAGTGCTGGAGTTCGCGCGGCCTCCTTCCCTAGCGTTGGTTCCCGGCGACCCGCGCTCTCCCGTGCGCGAGGCGGTCGAAGGCGTCGAGGCGGAGTGGTCGTCCCGCGGCGTGTCGTTCGCGGTGGACGTCCCCGAGCGCATGGCGCCGTTCCCGCTGGACCCGGTCCGCGTCCGGACGGCGGTGAAGATCCTCTGCCGGCAGGCGGCCGTCGCCGCGGAAGAGGTGGGGGGCGGGCGCATCGAGGTCGCGGTGCGCGAGGCGCCCCCGGGATGGCAGCTGACGGTGCGCGACCCGGGCCACGCCGTCCTGCCCGAGCTGCGAGAGAAGGCGTTCGTGCCGTTCACGCCCAACCGCGCGCGCGGGACGGGCCTGGGGCTCGCCGTCGTCGCCCGCGTCGCGCGGGAGCACCGCGGCGATGCCCGTTTCGTGGAGACCCACGGGCACGGCAATGTCATCTCCGTGACGTTCGGTGGATGATCCGTTAAAGATCGGCCTGCGGCTTTCGGCTGGCGACTCGCGGGAGGGGGCTCGCGCTTCCTGTCCCCGTGAGCCGGAGGCGCGAGCCGCTGGCCGAGATGGAACGAATCCTCATCGTCGATGACGACCGCTCGATCCGCGAGCTGCTCTCGATGCACCTCGAGGAGCGCGGCTATGGGGTGGTCAGCGCGGCCACGGGCGCGGAAGGCTTCAAGCTCGCGGAGGAGACCTCGCCCTCCGCCATCATTCTCGACATGCGCCTGCCCGACGCGTCGGGCATCGACCTCATCCCGGAGCTGAGGAAGCGGGCCGGCGAGACGCCGGTCTTGATGATCACCGCCCACCACGACATGGCGACCACCATCCTGGCCATGAAGGCGGGCGCCTTCGACTACATCCACAAGCCCATCGACATCCAGGCCTTCGACGTCGCTCTCGATCGGGCCCTGGAGGTGCGGCGCCTCTCCAAGGGAACCGACTACCTCTCGGTGCAGGGCGGGCGATCCTTCAAGATCGACGACATCGTCGGGACCTCGCCGCCGATGCGGCA
>DATFUN010000415.1:0-3217 GCA_035260805.1 Myxococcales bacterium
GGGTACGACCGGGCGCCGGAGATCGTGCGCGAACGCCGGCGCGCCCTGGTCGCGCTGTACCTCAAGAGGGAGCTCGAGGAGCAGCAGGCGGGCAGGACGTTCAGCGAGGGCGAGCTGCAGGGATGGCTCGACCAGCATCGAAGCGAATTCGCGCACCCGGAGCGCGCCCGGATCGCCGACCTGTTGCTCGTCGCTCCCCCGTCGGGCAAGGAGCGCGAGCGGAAGCGCGCCGAGGCGGAGGCGCTCCTCCGCGACCTGCGCCGGCGCGCGCCGCACGACGTCTACGCGTTCGCCACCGCGGCGCGGGGCCGTTCGGACGACGCGGCGACGCGCGCAGCTGGCGGCGAGCTGCCGCTGGCCACGCGCGAAGAGCTGGAAGCCCGCCTCGGCCGCGAGGTGGCTGAGGCCGCGTTCGCGCTCGGCGCGCGGAACGAGCTGGTCGGGCGGCCGATCGAGACGGCCGCGGGCTTCCACCTCGTCCAGCTCGTCGCGCGTGCGGAGGCGACGGGCGCGGACCTGGCGTCGCTGCGGCCCCTGGTCCGCACCCGCCTCGCCGCGGAACGCCGCGCGCAAGCCGAGGCTGCGCTGTACGCCGGGCTGGAGGCGCGCGGCCGTCTCCAGGTCGACGACGCGGCGCTCGGCGCGGTGACCCTGGCGCCGGCGAAGACCGCTTCGAGGTAGCCGCAGCCCCAGCTCGTGACCACGATGGTGCTCACCGGTGCGATCCATGTCGCGCCGGTGGCTTGTCCTGGCTCGCCGTTGGGGTAGCTTCGCTGAATGGGTGACGGAGCTATCCGCGCTGCAATCCGGGCGGTGAGCTCGGTCCAGCTCGTGCGCGCCGTTGCGATGGCAACCGTGATCCCGCTAGCGGTGCTTGCGGGCCAGGCAATCGCGGACCCGGCGGGCGTCCGCATCGACCGGTCGTGGGTGTTCGAGCGCGAGGAGCACCAGTGGCGCCGCATCCCGCCCGAGACGGGGGCGTCCCATGACGCGCAGGCTGTCTTCACGGTTTTCTTCCCGGGCGGCGAGCTCGCCCAGGTGAGCGGGTGGGTCTTCCGCACCCGCGCGGGCCGGGTCTCTCTGTGCATGGGATGCGGCTTCGCCGTCTGGCGCGGCACCTGGACGCGAACCGGCACGATGGTCAAGACTCGCCTGGTGCTGCGGTCGTCGGCGATTCAGCAGCTCGATCCGGCGACGAATCAACCCGTTCAGCCAGTTCGCGAAGAAACGTGGACCCTCGAGGATGGCGGCGCCCGGGGGCCGGGGCGCCGGCTGATCACTCCGGACGGAAGGCACGTTCCGCTCTCGCCGCGCTTCGACGACTTCGAACGGCTGCAAGCCCTCGCACAGCCATAGGAAGCGCTCGCCTACCGCGGCTTGTCGCCCCACAGCTCCGGCGGCGGATCGGCGTGGCCGTACTCCCAGCGCGCGCGGCCCTCGGCCACGTTCCAGTCCACGTAGGTCTGCGGCGCCTGCTTGTGGACCACGGTCAAGTTGCTGCCTTCCGGGTTCAGCTCGACGGATGCGACCTCGAGGAACACGCGCTCGACCTGCCGGGGAGATGTCGCCGATGTAGCGGAGGGGCGGCCCGCTCATCCGAGCGGATTGAGCCGGCGCACGTAGAGCGCGTCGCCGCCGAGCGCGAAGCCGTGCTCCTCGAAGAAGTCGTGCCGCTCGTCGCGCGCGCCGGGCAGGCGCAGCTCGATGCGCCTGCACCCGAGCGCCTGCGCGCGCCGCATCGCCTGGGCGAGGAGATCGCTGCCCACGCCCTTGCCGCGCTGACCCTTCTCCACCGCGAACACGTCGATGCAGGCGAGCCGGCCGCCGAGCTGGAGCTGCGGCCGGTGCGAAAGCGTCAGGAGGGCGAACACGCTGGCGTACGAGCTGGCGTGGTGCGCCACGAAGGATTCCATCTCCGGGTGCTGCACGACCCAGGAGAGGACCGTCTCTTGATCGGCCTGCGGCACCACCCATCCGTCGCCGGCGAGGAGCCGGAACAGCGGGTCCTTGTCACCGCGCTTGAGCGGACGGATGCGGTAGTCCTTCCCGGGAGCGGGAGGCGGTCGCGACACGACGGGAAGTGCCATGGGATTAGTCGACCACAAAACGCGCGCTTGGGTCCAGCCCCCGACTACTTCTTCGCCACGGCCGCGGCCAGCTCGGAGTCGATGAGCTGCTTGAAGGCGTCGATGGGCTGCGCTCCGACCAGCTTCTTCCCGTTGATGAAGAAGGTGGGCGTTCCCTCCGCGCCGACGGCGCGGCCGGCGGTCATGTCGGCCTGGATGAGCGCGGCGCTCTTGTGCGCCTCGATGGAGGCGTGGAACCGCTTCATGTCGAGGCCGAGCTTCTGAGCCACTTCGTCGTAAAGCGCGGATCCGAGCTGCCCCTGCTGCTTGAACAGCGCGTCGTGGAACTCCCAGAACTTGCCCTGCTCGTGCGCGGCCATCGCCGCCTCCGCCGCGGGCATCGCGTTGGGATGGAAGGAGAGCGGCTGGTTCTTCCAGGCGATGCGGATCTTGCCCTGGTACTCCTGGCGTAGCTGCTGCAGGGTCGGCTCGACCCGCCCGCAGAAGGGGCACTGGAAGTCCGACCACTCGACGATGGTCACCGGCGCGTTGCGGGGGCCCAGCACCGGCGCGCTGCCTACCTCGATGCGCGCGGCGACCTGCTCCTCGGCGTGGCCGGCCGACTGCACGTTCTGGGCGACGAGCGCCTCGTACAGCTTCTCCGGCTTCGCGCCCTTCTTCAGCGCTGCATCCGCCTTCTCGATCTGCTCGTCGATGACCGGCTTGAAGGTCTCGAACGGCACCGCTCCGGAGACGACGCGGCCATTGACGAAGAACGCGGGGGTCCCGTCGGCCCCCACCTGCGTTCCGTACCGGGCCTCGGCCGCGATGGCCGAGGCCATCTCCGGCGACTCCTTGTCCTTGCGGAACCGCGGCATGTCGAGCCCGATCTGCTTCGCCCACTCCTCGTACTTCGCCTCGGACAGCTCGTTCTGGTGCTCGAAGAGCAGCTTGTGCATCTGCCAGAACTTGCCCTGCTTGTGCGCCGCCATCGCCGCCTTGGCCGCGGGCAGCGCGTTGGGATGGAAGGAGAGAGGCTGGTTGCGCCAGACGAGCTTCACCTGGCCCTTGTACGTCTCGAGGATCTTCTGGACGGTCGGCTCTGCGCGCTGGCAGAACGGGCACTGGAAGTCGGAGAACTCGACGATGGT
>DATFUN010000416.1:0-2890 GCA_035260805.1 Myxococcales bacterium
CGTCCGGACGGGCAGCTCGTCGGGGCCGGCTATCAGATCGCGGCAATGCGCTTTCCGAACCGGCTCGTGGCCGGTCGCCTGGCGCGCGCGACGGCCACCGACGCCTCGGGCGCGTTCACCATCGTAGGCGACGCCGGCCACTACCGGCTGGAGGTCGTGCCGCCGCCGACGGCGGGGCTGCCACGCAAGATCCTCTCGGCGGACCTGAGCGTCGGGGCTCCCACGCAGCTCCCGGCGCTGCAGCTCTCGGCAGCGCTCACCGTGGTGGGGACCGTCAGCAAGGCCGGCTCGCAGGCGCCGATCGCCGGCGCGACGGTGGACTTCTTCGCGCTCGACTCGAGCGGCGTGCGGTCGGTGCTGATCGGGAGCGGCCTGACCGATGCGTCCGGCAAGTACCGCGCCGTGCTGCCCGACGTGCCGGCACCCGCTAATTGACGGCTCCGATCCAACCGAAGGTGCTTGAATGAGGCCTGCGCACCGTTTAGAGACGGTGCGTGCCGGCGCGCGACCCGACCCTGCGGACCTACCGGATCGCACTCTACGCGCTCTACGGCGCCTTCTGCGCCGCCCTCTTCTTCCTCCTGGTGCGCTCGGTGGCTTCCGACCTGTATGGGCATGCGCCTCCGGCGGTGCCGCAAGCGTCCGCCACCGCCTGCCTGGACGACGTGGACCGGCTGTATGCGCAGCTCTCGGCGCGTGCAGTGCAGCCAGCCCCGGGCGGCCTGGAGGGAGGCGCGCTGGGGCGGGAGTGGGATCTGTGGACGCGGCGCTGGGAGGAAGAGGTGGCGCGGGTGAGCGCGCGCTGCAAGCTCGAAGGTGACCCGGATCCCGCGCGCCGGCAGCTCGCCGCGGCGGTCGAGGGCCTGGAAGAGCTGAGGCGCGATCTGTCGCGCAGCGGCGCGAGCGCGTCGGCGGAGGCGCGCCAGGTGAAGGACGCGCTCGCGCAAGCGCGCAAGCTGCTGGGGCTCAAATCGCCGTGACGCCCTGAGACCGCTGTTCCCGGCCTAGAGCTTCGGGTTGGCGGCCTGGGCAGCGGCGGGAGCAGCGGCGGCGGCAGGAGCGGCCGCGGGCTGCTGCGCCGCGGTCCTCTGCCCGCTCAACCGCTTCAGCCGGCCGCGGATCAGCGAAGCGAAGTCGCTGCCGGGGAACAGGCCGAGGGCGCGTTCGTACGTCTGCCGCGCTTTCTCCGGGTTGTTGGTCTGTTCGTAGTCGGTGCCGAGCAGATAGCCGGCGTACTGCGTGGTCTTGGTGCCCCCGCTCGCCTTGATGAAGTTCTCCAGCGGAGGGATCGCGCGCTGGTGCTCCTTCGCCTGGGTAAGCGCGTTGCCGAGGCGGAACCAGACCATGCTCTCCTCGACCCGGGGCTCCAGCTCGATGTAGCGCGTCAGCTCCTGCGCCGCCGTGCCCCACTCGTTGCGCCGGAAGGCGGCGTTGCCGCGCTCCAGCGCCGCCTGCGCCATCTTGGCCTTCATCCCGGCGGCGCGGTCGTCCAGCGCCTTCGCTTCCAAGCGGGAGAGGAGCTGGCGGTCTGCGTGCAGCGCCTGGTCCATGGCCAGCGTCTGCCCCGGCCCCTCTTTTTCCGAGCCGAGCAGCTCGTACGCGCGGGCGGCCTTCTCGCTGGCGTCGCGGCGGGAACCCTCCCCGCGGCGCAGCGTCTCCACCTCCTGCGCAAGCTGCTTGACTCTGCCTTCGTTCGCCGCCGACTCCTCGCGAGCGCCGCGGATCTCGCTGCGCGCGAAGGTGAATGCCCCGACCGCGGCGAGGGCGGCGAAGAGGATGTACGCCGCCACGCTGGACATCATGTGCCGCTTCTCGAAGAGCTCCTGCTTGCGGCCCATCTGCTTGAGCTCGGCGTGCAGGTTCTTGAGCAGGTTGTCGGTCTTGATGACCAGGTTGCGCGACTCGATCACCTCCCGGCGGAGGTCCGACAGGTCGCGCTCAGGTGCGGTCGGATGCTCGACCGCGGGAGGCACGGAACGGGGGGCGCTGATCTCTTCGCTCATCGGCATTCCTTGGCTCGCTCGCTTCGTGACCATGGCGGAAGGGATCGGAGCATACCGCAGGGCGGCCGGTTGCCCGCATCCTTTTCGACCGGGCGCTCGCCTGTCCGGGTAGGACATCGACTCCCGCCGAGCTGGGTTCAACCGCCGGGCGCGGTGGGGTGGCCTTTGTCGTCGGGGGAAAAGAAATGGAACAGGATCCCGGCGCTGAGGAGGTTGCCGCCCATGTTCACCGTGTTCGAGGTGGAGGGGTCGGCGGCGGCGGAAGAGATGTTGTAGCGATCCTCGATCACGCCGGCGAGGTGGTCCGTGATGCGGAACCGGAATCCGAGGGAGACGAATCCGAGGGCCGAGTTGGCCTCCAGGTCCCCGGTCGGACGCGTGATCGTGTTCAGCGAATACCCGATGCCGCCGCCGGCGTAGAGCGTGCACCAGCTGCGCTGGAAGAGCGCGGTGTCGAGCCCGAGCAGGATCTGGAAGCTGCGGATCTTCAGGGCGGCGGGATTGTCGCCGTACTGATCGAGCCCGTAGCCCAGCTGGATGCTTCCGTGCAGCTCGTCGTCGGGCTGGAAGCCGAGGCCGAGCAGGAAGCCAGGATGCCAGAGCCCGTGCTTGTTCCCCGAATCCGACTGGTACTGGCCGCCGGGGATCGCCCGCAGGCCGCCGAGCATGGTGATGGTGCCGTCGCCCTTCTCCGGGACGCCGGCCAGGACGGGCGCAGCGGCGAGCAGGATCCATGCGGCAGTGCGCAAGCGCATCGCTTCCTCCGGTGGGCGGGCCCGGCCAACATACCGGCAGTGCCGCGGCCGCGGAATTTCCCGCCCGCGCCCCGGCAGCCCCTACAGCGGTGCGCTTTTCACGGCGGGCTCTCCTGGGATACGTTTTCCGCG
>DATFUN010000417.1:0-2641 GCA_035260805.1 Myxococcales bacterium
ATGGGAAGCCGTGCTCCGCCGGCGGCGACCGCCGCGACATCGTCGCAAAGTGCCGAGAAACGCTGGCGATCCAACGTGGGAGCGCCGGCTTGCCCGCCCCCGCCCGCCAGCACCGCGGAGCCGATCTTGATCACCGGCCGCCGGATCTGGGCGAGTCTTGCTCGGGGGCTCTGCGTCATCGGAAGCGCATCTGCGCACCCGTACGATAGCAAAGCCCCGGCCCCGGCGCAGGGCCTAGCCCTTCTCCGGGCGCAGGCAGACCGCCTCGATGTTGTGGCCGTCGGGGTCGAGGACGAAGGCCGCGTAGTACGTTTCACCGTAGCTGGGCCGCGGCCCCGGCTTTCCGTTGTCCTTCCCGCCGGCTTCAATGGCCGACGTATAGAAGCGCTGGACCGAGGCCCGGTCCGGCGTCTGGAAGGCCAGATGGAGCGCGCCGCCGGTCCGGCCAGGGCTGAGCCAGAGCTGGGGAGCGCCGGGCCTGCCGAACCCCGCGGACCGGGCCTGCGCGTCGTGCGACTCCAGGCCATACCCGAGCGGCTCGAGGGCTGCGCGGTAGAAGCTGACGCTCCGGGCGAAATCCGAAACCGGCAATCCGACGTGGTCGAACATGGGTTCCTCCATGGGTTGAAAGCCCGCCTGGTACCGCGCCCGGCCTGGCTGTTCTTGGCGAAAGTTGCCGTGCCCGGAGCGGGGCCGTTGCGACGGTCCGGCCTGCCATGCAGGATGGATGGCATGTCGCTCGCGTTCCGGCGGATGAGCTGCGCTCCGGGCATTTCCGTTTCGGAGGTCTCCTGCGACGCCGGGCCAGGCGACCCTTCGTTCGAGGAGCGGCACGCGCTCGCGAGCATCGCCTTCGTGACCCACGGCGGCTTCGGTTACCGGTGCAGCGCGGGCTCCGCCGTGCTCGGCCCGGGTGCGGCGCTGCTCGGGAACCAAGGAGGCGCGTACACCTGCACGCACGCCGCTCCCGGCGGCGACCGCTGCCTTTCGTTCGGCTACTCGGCTGAGGTCGTGGAGGACGTCGCCGGCTCCGCGGGACGCAACGGCCGATTCCGTCGCCCGGCGTTGCCCGCGGCGCCCGCGCTCGCCGCCCTTCCTGCGCTCGCCATCGCCGCCGCGGACGGGTGGGGACCCTCTCTGGAGGAGATCGCGATCGAGGCGCTGGGCCGGGCCCATTCCACGGCGGACGGAGACGCACCGGTCGCGCCCGTGCGCCCGCGCGACGAACGGCGGGCGGTCGAGGCCATGCGCTCGATCGACGCGGGAGCCGCGGAGCCGCTCAGCCTTGCCGACATGGCGCGGCGGGCCGGGCTGGGCCGATACCATTTCCTGCGCGCGTTCCGCGCCGCGACGGGCACCACGCCGCATCGGTACCTGATCGCGGCTCGCCTGCGCAGGGCTGCGCGGCTGCTCCTCACTACCGCGCTGCCGGTCACCGAGGTCGCGTTCGAGGCAGGATTCGGGGACCTCTCCAATTTCATCCGCACCTTCCGGCGCGCCGCCGGCCGCTCGCCGCGCGCGTTCCGGCTCCGCGGGGCCCCTGCGCGCGCGCCTGCCCGCCGGCCCGGCTGAGCCGGTTTCCCCTGCGTCGGCGGCGTGCGCATGGTAAGACCCACGGCGCGGCCAGAGCGCCGCGGGAGCAGGTACGCGCGACGACCTGTACGGCAACACGGCGGGCCTGAAGGCGAGCCAGGCCCGGCGACTCCTCGCGACCTACCGCCGCCGCGTCCAGCCGCGCGAGCTGTGCTCGCCCGAGCTGGCCCGCCACTTGAGCGAGGTGTCGCGAGAGATCGGCCGCCAGATCGGCGTGCTGCTCAACCGGCGCGGCGAGGTGGAGTACGTGATCGTCGGCGACGCCCGGCAGATCGAGCTGCCCGACATCGGCCGCGCCCGCGCCGGCCAGCTCCGCCTCCGCGGCCTGCGGCTCGTGCACACCCACCTCAAGGACGAGCCGCTCACGCGCGACGACCTGACCGACCTGGTGCTGCTGCGGCTGGACGCGGTGGCGGCGGTGGTGGCCCGCGACGACGGCCTGCCGGGCAAGGTCTACCTGGCCACGTTGCTCCCCTTCAATCCGGGCGGCGACCTCTACCGCCAGGAGCAGGCGCCGTCGGTGCCGGAGCTCCAGTTCGACGCCCTCGCCCAGGTCGCGGCCCTGGAACAGGAGATGGCCCGAGCGGCGCCCGGCCGCGCGGTGGGGAGCGAGGGCCGCGCCCTGCTGGTGGGTGCGTTCACCGGCTCGCGCCATGCCGCCGAGGACTCGATGGCCGAGCTGCAGGAGCTGTCGCGCACCGCCGGCGTGGAGGTGCTCGACGTGATGCTGCAGGGCCGCAAGGAGATCGACCCGCGCACCGTCGTCGGCGAAGGAAAGCTGCAGGAGATCCTGGTGCGATCGATGGCGCTGGAAGCCGATCTGCTCGTCTTCGACCGCGATCTCTCGCCTTCGCAGGCGCGCCACGTCGGCGAGGCGACCTCGCTGCGCATCATCGACCGCACCCAGCTCATCCTGGACATCTTCGCCCAGCGCGCGAAGAGCGCGGACGGCAAGCTGCAGGTCGAGCTGGCGCAGCTCAAGTACCGCTTGCCGCGCCTGGTCGGCCGCGACGACTCGCTCTCGCGCCTGGCGGGTGGCATCGGCGGG